>NZ_JBFBKP010000004.1:0-121974 GCF_040702285.1 Arthrobacter sp. NPDC080086 | reverse complement strand
GCCCGGGCAGGTCCGCCCCGGGCTGCTGGCGGCACTGCGCTCGGGCAGTGATCCGGGCGCGCGCAGTTGGGCCGACGAGGTGCGGCGGCTGGAGTCGATCGCCCGTACCGCGGGCGCGGGTGGCGGAAGTGCGCCCAAACCGGCGCCCTCCGCCGCCGCGGAGACCGGGAAGAAACTGGCCGGCCCGGGGGCGCCGGGTGAGGAGGCCGGCCACGTCGTCGCCCTCGCCTTCCCCGACCGGGTGGCGCGCCGGGTGCCCGGCCCCGGCGACCGTTACCTGCTCGCCTCCGGCACCCGCGCCGCCCTTCCCGGCGGCAGCCGCCTCTCCGGGCAGGACTGGCTCGCCGTCGCGGAGGTCAGCCGCGCCGACGGTCACGAGGCCGCGGGCACCGGCGCCGTCATCCGCGCCGCGGCGCCGCTTGTCCCGGTAGATGCCGAAACCGCCGCCGCGCACCTGCTCACCGACACGGTGGTCGCGGCCCTCGACGGCGGCCGGGTGACCGCCCGCCAGGAACGCCGGCTGGGTGCGATCGTGCTGTCCTCCACCCCGGTACGTCCGACGCCGGAAACGGGCCGCGCGGCCGTGGGCCGCGCCCTCGCGGGGGCGGGGCTGGGCGCCATCGGCTGGTCACCTGCTGCCGACGCGCTCCGCCGCCGGCTGGCCCTGCTGCACCGGGAGCTCGGCGCGCCCTGGCCGGATGTCTCGGAGGAGGCCCTGTTGGCCCGGCTGGAGGACTGGCTGGCGCCCGAACTCGAGGCGCTGGCCGCGGGTGGCCGGACTGCCGGCGTCGACCTCCTGGACCCGCTGCGGCGGTTGCTGCCCTGGCCCGAAGCGTCCCGCTTGGCCGAGCTGGCGCCCGAATCCCTGAAGGTTCCCAGCGGCTCGATGGTCCGCATCGATTACCCCGCGGCGGACGACGACGGCGGCCGGCCCGTCGTCGCGGTCAAGCTGCAGGAGTGCTTTGGCTGGGATCGGACGCCCCGGCTGGTGGAGGGCCGGGTGCCGGTGCTTTTCCATCTGCTGTCCCCGGCGCGGCGGCCGCTGGCGGTCACGGACGACCTTGCCTCGTTCTGGTCCGGGCCGTACGCCCAGGTCCGCGCGGAGATGCGCGGACGCTACCCTAAGCACCCGTGGCCGGAGGACCCGTGGACGGCCCCGGCCACCGCGAAGGTCAAGAACCGGATGTAGGCGCCTAGTGGGGCAGGTGCTCCTGGTCCCGGTGGGCCGCCGGTTCGAGCTGGAAGGTGGAGTGCTCAACGGAGATGTCGAAGTGTTCGGCAACGCAGCGCTGCAGGTCGGCCAGGATGGTCGCGGCGTGGCCGTCGGTGAGGCACTCGTCCTCGAGGGTGACGTGCCCGGTAATGACCGGGGTGCCGGACCCCACCAGCGAGGCGTGCAGGTCATGGACGTCGATCACGTGCGGCAGTGCCAGGATGTGGGTCCGCACCTGGCCCAGGTCGAGGCCCTTAGGGGTGCTCTCGAGCAGGACGTGCACGGTCTCCATCAGCAGTTTGAGGGTCCGCGGGATGATCAGCGCACCGATCAGCAGGGACACCAGCGCGTCGGCCCGGGTCCAGCCGGTCCAGGCGATCACCAGGGCGGCGACGATCACCGCCACGGAGCCCAGAGCGTCATTGAGCACCTCGAGGAACGCGGCGCGCATGTTGAAGTTGTGCTTCCGGCCGGCGGCCAGGACCAGCAGGCCCACGGCGTTGCCGGCCAGGCCGATCACGCCGAACCAGAGCATCAGCGAGGATCCCACCTCGGGGGGCTCGAACAGGCGCCGGATGCCTTCGACGATCACGAACGCGCCCACGATCAGCAGAAGCCCCGCCTGCAGGGCCGCGGCCAGGATCTCGGCGCGCTTGAAACCCCAGGTCCGCTTCATGGTGGCGGGCCTGAGCGCCAGGGACGCCGCGATCAGCGCGATCAGCAGGCCGGCCGCGTCCGTGAACATGTGTCCGGCGTCGGCCAGCAGGGCCAGGCTGCCCGAGAGCACCGTGCCGGTGATCTCCGCAACCATGACCAGGACCGTGATGCCGAAGACCAGCAGCAGCCGGGTGCGGTTGCCGTCGGCGTCGACGGCGTGGGAGTGGTCGTGGTGCCCGCTCACGGCGCGCAGTCCTCGTCCGGGCAGGTGCAGATGGGCTCCACGGTGAGGATGACCTCCAGCAGGTCCCCGAGGGCGTGGGCGAGCTTGGCGTCCGAGAGTTCGTAGCGGACCTTGCGCCCGGCCGGTTCGGCGACGACGAGGCCGCAGTCCCGCAGGCAGGCCAGGTGGTTGGAGAGCATCTGCCGGCTTACGCCGAGGGACTCGGCCAGCTCGCCCGGGAACGCCGGCCCGTCCTTGAGCCTCAGCAGGATCGAGGACCGGGTGGGGTCCGCGAGCGCCTTGCCGAACCGGGCCAGGACGCCCGTGCTGGTCAGTGTCTGCATGCGAAAATACTACAGCGATTTCTGTACTGTCGAAGCGGGTATCTTCGCAGCGGTTGGTGTCGGGGGCTAGCCGGCCTCGGCTCCGTCCCAGGCGACGTGCACCCAGCGCTGTCCCTCGTCGTCCCAGGATTCCGAGTGGCCCAGCAACGCCAGGTCCTGAAAACTGACCTCGATGCCGTCGCGTTGCAGGGTGTCACGGAGTTCGTTGGTGGCCTCGCGGACGGCGGACGTCACCGCCTCCGGGTTGTCGGACTCGATGGGGCGGGACGCTTCATAGGGTTTCGTCATGGGACCCATCATTCAGGCTCGGCGCGGATAAGGGAACAGCTGAAGGACCAGCGCCGTCCCCGATCAGCCGGGCGCCGTTGTCCCAGCACACGGCCCGCAGCCAGGCGTCGTCGAGCCGCGGTTCCCGGTCCCGCAGCCGTTCCAGCGCCTCCAGCTGGTGGGCGTAGGGATAGGGGATGTTGGGGAAGTCGCTGCCCAGCACCACCCGGTCACCGAGGTCCGCCAGCCGGGGGAGCAGGCCAGCCGGGAACGGGGTCACGGACTCGAAGAAGTCGGTGAAGGCCATGGTGGTGTCCAGGTGGACGCCGGGGTAGCGGTCGGCCAGGTCCAGGAACTCGGCGTACTCCGGGGCGCCGAGGTGGGCGACGACGGCGGTCAGGTCCGGGTGGCGGCGCAGCACCCCCTCGAGCTTGTCGGGGCCGGTGAACCCGTGCCGGGGGACGGGGCCGGAGCCGACGTGGATGACGACGGGAATGCCGGCGTCGGCCAGGAGTCCCCAGGCCTGGTCCAGGATGGGCTCGCGCAGGTCGAAGCCGCCCACCTGGGCATGGATCTTGAAGACCCTGGCACCGCGGGAGAGGGCCCGCTCCACCTGCCCGACCACGCCTTCCTCCGGGTAGAAGGTAGCGCTGGGGACGCAGTCCGGCTCGGCGGCGGCGAGGTCCAGGGCGAAGTCGGTGAGGTCCGCCGCCATGTCCGGCCGGTGAGCATAGGTCAGGGCGGTGAAGCGCCGGACGCCGAGGGCGCGAAGGGTGGCGAGCCGCTGGTCCTGCGCGGTGCGGTAGGTGATCGGCCAGGGCCGGCCGACCAGGGGGCCGGCCTCGTCGAAATGGGCCCAGACCCGGCGGAGCATCCGTTCCGGGAGGAAGTGGGTGTGGATGTCGATCAGGCCGGGCAGGCCCAGCCGCTGCCACCAGGCCGGGACGTCGGCGTCGGTGAGCTCGGCCGGACCGTGGCCGCCGCTCACTTCCCGGCTCCTTCCGGGGCATGGGACCGGAGGAAGCGGGCCACCGGTTCCGCCAGCCCCGCGCCGATCTGGTCCGCGGGGCGCTTCCTGCCGGCTACGGCGAAGGAGTGGTCCCCGCCGTCGACCCACTGCACCTCGGCGGAGGGCCCGATCCGGGCGGCAACCGTGTCCAACAGGTTCCCGGTGGCGAAGGTGTCCCGGGTGCCCTGCAGGAACAGCATGGGCACGCTCACGCCGTAGAGGTGTTCGTCCCGGAGCTTCTCCGGCTTGCCCGGCGGGTGCAACGGGTAGCCGAGGTAGACAAGGCCGGCCGCCGGCATCCCCTCGGCCACCGCCATGGACGCCATCCGGCCGCCGAAGGACTTCCCGGCCGCCCAGACCGGCTCGCCGGTGGAGCGTTCGCGTGCGGCAGCCATCGCGGCCCGCCACGTTGCGATGGCGACTGGCGGGCGGTCCGGGAACTTCCGCCCGGCCTCCCGGTAGGGGAAGTTGAAGCGGAGGGTGGCGACGCCGTCGTCGTTCAGGGCGGCGGTGAAGCCGGTCATGAAGGGGTGGTCCATGCCGGCGCCGGCCCCGTGTGCCACCACCAGCGTGGCCACCGGGTGGTCGGGCCGGGCGTAGAGGGCGGACACCGCGGTGCCGTCGACGTCGATGCTCAGCGATTCCTCAACCACGGGCACCTGCCGCCCGCGTTCCGGGGATCAGGGCCCTCAGCGCCCAGCCCGCGGCGCACACCAGGGGCACCGCGGCGGCCATCAGGACCACCGGGTTGGGTCGGAATACGCTCCGGCCATCGCGGGCGCCCGCATACACTCCCAGCGGCAGGACAAACCCGCCCCCGCCTCCGCCGGCCCCGCCGGGTTCCTCCCCGGATGCCGGCGCGCTGCCGCCGCCGAACCCGAAGGACACCAGCGCCACGGGCACCACCCGCTCTCCCGCGAGGTCGATCGGCTCGCCGTACGCCCGGGAGACCCCCACCGTCTTGAATGCGTCCGCCAGGGACGCCAATGCCTCAGCCATGGAAGCCACCCTAGCCAGCGGCGGCAGCCGGAGCCAGACGCGGGGCCGCGGCTCCCGTGGCGACCGGACCGGCGACGACGCGCTCCGGGCGGGTGTCGCCGGGACCGGGCGCGCGGTAGCCTGCCCTCATGGCAAGGGAAGAGACGATGGTGACGGTTCCGGGTCCGCACGGCGAGCGGGAGGTCCGGATTTCCAGCCCGTCCCGGCTGGTCTGGCCCGCCGCGGGGGTGACCAAGCTGGACCTGGCGCGGTTCATGATCGACGTCGGCGAGGCATTCCTGGCCGCGAATGGGGACCGGCCCATCACCCTGCAGCGTTTCTCCGGCGACGTCGACGGCGAACAGTTCTTCTCCAAGAATCCGCCCAAGGGGGCGCCGGACTTCGTCAGGTCGGTGCCGGTGGTTTATCCCAGCGGACGCTCCCACCCGCAGCTTGTGATCGACGAAGCAGCTGCCGCGGTCTGGGCGGTGCAGATGAACACCGTGGTTTTCCACCCCTGGGCGTCGCGGGCCGGGAACCCGGACAACCCGGATCAGCTCCGCATCGACCTGGACCCGCAGCCGGGAACCTCCTTCAGGGACGCCGTCCCCGCCGCCCGGGAGCTGCGGAAGGTCCTCGCCGACGTCGGCCTGGAGGCCTTCATCAAGACCTCCGGCAACCGCGGGCTGCACGTGTTCGCGCCGATCGAGCCGGACCACGAGTTCCTGGACGTCCGGCATGCCGTGATCGCCGCGGCCCGTGAACTGGAGCGCCGGATGCCCGAGCAGGTAACCACCGCCTGGTGGAAGGAGGAGCGCGGGGAACGGGTCTTCATCGACTTCAACCAGGCCAACCGGGACCGCACTATGGCCGGGGCCTACAGCCCGCGGGCGCTGCCGGGGGCCACGGTGTCCTGCCCGCTGACGTGGGAGGAACTCGACGACGCCGATCCGGCCGCCCTGACCGTGGCGACGGTGCCGGACCGGCTGCGGTCCACCGGTGACCCCTGGGCCGGGATGCACGCCAACCCCGGCTCGATCGAGGGCCTGCTCGGCTGGTGGGAGCGGGACGCCGCGGCCGGCCTCGGCGAGCTGCCGTTCCCGCCGGACTTCCCCAAGATGCCGGGCGAACCGCCGCGCGTACAGCCCAGCCGCGCCAAAGCCAAGGACTAGCCGGCGGCCGCCCGCCGCCGCTCCAGGACCACGACGTCCCGCCCGAAGGACAACACCAGCAGGCCGAGTGCGGCCGCGACCGCAGCGGTCGCCGCGGCCCCCGGGATGCCGGGCACCAGGGCGAACAGCAGGGCCGCCGGCTGCAGCGCACCGATCACCTTCCGGGCGGCCGACGGCGGCAAAGGTGCGCGAAGCGGCGGCCGGACCCGGCCCGCGGCCTGGAACACGTAATAGAGAAGGCCGGATCCGAGCGCCCAGACGCCAAGGCTGCCCGCCACGGCGCAGGCCAGCACCAGCGTCAGTGCCGCGTCGGTGGCGGTGTCCAGGCGGGCGCCGTCGGCCGAGGCGGTCCCGGTCCGCCGCGCCACCGGCCCGTCCACGGCGTCCAGGGCGAAGGCCGCCGTCCCGACGGCGAGCAGCGGCAGCCCTGACGGGCCGCCGGTCAGCAGCCCCGACGCGGTGAGCGCGGCGCAGCAGGCCACCAGCACCGCCCGGGCCAGGGTGACCCGGTCCGCGGGGGTACAGGACGGGACGGCCCGGCCCAGCAGGTTTGCGCCGGCTCCGGTCAGCACCGCCGCGCCGGCGCCCACCGCGAGCAGTGCGCCCCCGCCGACGGGAAGCGACGGGCCGGCGACCACGGCGACGGCACCGAGGTACGCCACGGCGGCCACGGAAACGTCGGCCACCGCCGGGTGCGGGGCGGTCCGGAGTTCAGTCATGATGCGGCCATGGTATCGCCGCGGGCGCTGCGGGGCCGCTGCCGTAATGCCCCGAAATCCCGGCACCGTGAGCTCCCTGAGGTCCCTGCACCCTAAAGTCGCGCTCACCGCGTTGGGCTCAGGCCGCCGTCGTCGTCCGTCCTCGACCGGCCCGGACGAACCCCGCGGCCGCCGCAACCGCGCCCAGGCCTTCCGCGGCGGCGCTGATCGACTTCTCCCAGAACCAGACCGGGTCGTACATCGCGGGGAAGGGAACGAACGCGGGGATATCGACGTAGCGGTAGAGCACCACGGCGGCGAAGGCGCTCAGGGAAACGAGGAACGCGAAGGCAAACGCCGCCCGGGAACCCCGCCAAAGGACGGCGACGGCGGCGAGCGCGGCGGCGGCCGCCTCGACGACAAAGAGCGTGCCCTGTCCGAGTCCCTGCGGCGAGCCGGCCTGGTAGCCGGGCGCCAGGTGAAGATGGACCCCGGCGTCGACGGCCAGGCAGCCGGCCGTCAGCAGCCGCAGGGCAAGGCCCCGGCTCCGGTGGCCGGCAACGCCCCGGTGTGCGGTGGCGCTCATTTGACCACCAGCGTTCCGTGCATGTTGGGGTGGAAGGTGCAGTGATAGGTGTAGGTGCCGGGCGTCCCCGGCGCGGTGAAGGTGGCCGTGCCGCCGCTGCCCTTGACCGTGACGTCGAAGGTGCCGCCCTGATCGGCGGTGACGGTGTGCGCGGCGCTGTCCGTGTTTGTGACCGTGACGGTGCTGCCCGCCGCCACCTCAAGGGTCGGGCCGTAGGCGAAGTTCTTGATGGTTATGGCGGCCCCGGCGGACGGTGACGTCGACGCGCCGGAAGAGGCAGTGGTAGCGGACGCGCCCGTGCTTGTTGAGGCGGCTGTGCTCGTCGAGGTGCCGGCGGTGTCCATCGGCATGGCGGCGCTCGCGGAGGTGCCGGACGGGGGAGCCGTGCCGCCTCCCGAGCCGCAGCCGGCCACACCCAGCACCAGGGCCGCGAGCGCAGCGACGACGCCACATTTTCTTCCGGTGACCATGACCCACCTCCGGCGAATCAGTTGACCTAAGCAACCCGCCTTAATTCTGCTCCTCATCGGTGCGGATGGCGCCGGGCATTTTGGCGGGTATTGCGGTGAGGGGGGCCGGGGCCGCCGCCGAGACGGCCTCGGTCCTAGCGTGACCCCGAGCGGGTGGCCTCCCACTCGCCGCGAAGGATCGAGAAGACTTCCTTGTCGTAGCGGGACCCGTCGAACACCCAGCTGCTGCGGAGCACGCCCTCCGAACGCATGCCGAGCCGCCGGGCGATGGCGACGCTGCGCAGGTTGTCGGTCCGGCACCGCCACTCCACCCGGGAGACGCCGCGTTCCTCGAAGGCCCATTCCATCAGCAGGGCGACCGAGCGGGTGACGAGTCCGCGGCCCACCGCGCCGGGTTCCAGCCAGCAGCCGACCTCGCAGATGCCCCAGCCGGCGTCGAAGGCCACGAACATGACGCCGCCAATGATGCTGTCCCCGTCCCAGAGGCCGTAGATGCGGGCGCCGTCGCGGGCGGTGGCCGTGGCGTAGCGCTGCAGGGTGGCCCGGGCGCCCTCGACGGTGTCGGTGACGAAAGCCGGTCCCACCCAGGGGCGGATGTGGTCCCGGGCCCGGTCCATGTGCTCGGCGAAGGCCGGGGCGTGCCACGGCTCCAGGGGTTTCAGGACGACGCCGTCCCGGACGGCCGTTTCAAACAGTGAAGAAGGCATGCCGGGAGCTTAGCTGATAGGCCGGCGCGGTCAGGCGGCCTTGACCAGGGGGAGTTCGTCCCAGTGGGTGGTGTAGCGGGGGGAGAGCATGTCCCGCCTCATGCTCCAGTCCGGTCCGCCCCGGATGCCGCCGAAGCCCAGTCCGATGGAGCCGCGGCCGTAGCGGCGTGTGATGTCCTCCACCAGGCTCCCGATGTGGCGTTCCTCGCGCGGATTTTCGAACGGGGACAGCGGTGCCTGGTTCCCGGTGGGCCGAAGGTCGGTGACCATGATGCCGGCCTTCGCGTACTTCACGCCGTCCACGATGCGGGGCAACAGCGCATGCGCCGCCCGCGTCAGGATCACCGGATCCGCCGTCGGCATCGGCAGGACCACACTGACCGTGGGGAACGAGACGTCCCGGGCGTTGAAGTGCGAGGTGCCCGCGAACGCGGTGAGGAGCTTCGCCTGCAGTCCGTGCCGGGACAGCCGGGCGGAGGCCTGTTGCCCGTAGACGCTCAGGACCTGCCGGAACCCGGCTGCCGAAGTCAGCGGGGTGGAGAAGGAACGGGAGAAGATCAGTTGGTCCCGTCCGATGCGTTCCTCTTCCAACGGGATGCATGGGGTGCCCTGCAGTTCCAGGACGGTGCGCATCATGACCACGGAGAACCGGTCGCGGATCATCACCGGGTCCGCGCGGGCCAGGTCCAGGATCGAGTGGATGCCGAGGGCGTTGAGCCGCTTGGTCAGCCGGGTGGCGACGCCCCAGATTTCGATCACCGACAGGCTTCGCATCAGGCGCTCGCGGGCGGCGGCGGGCACGGACTCCCAGTGGCAGACGCCGTCGAAGGCAGGATTGTTCTTGGCCCACTTGTTGGCCAGCTTCGCCAGCGTCTTGGTGGGGGCGATGCCGACGCAGACGGGCACGCCGACGTTGCGTCGCACCGCCGTCTTCATCTGTCCGCCCAGCGCCAGCAGTTCCGCAGGGGTGCCCTTCACCCCCAGGAATGCCTCGTCGATGCTGTACACCTCCAGCCAGGCGGAGAAGCGGCCCAGCAGTTCCATCACCCGGGCGCTGATGTCGCCGTAGAGTTCGTAGTTGCTGGACAGCGCCACCAGTCCCCACTCCCTGGCCCGTGGGGCGAGCTTGAACCACGGCTCGCCGAGGGGAATCCCAAGCCGCTTCGCCTCGGGTGACCGCGTGACGGCACAGCCATCGTTGTTGGACAGCACGACGACGGGACGGCCCTCCAGGGCGGGGTTGAAGGCGCGCTCGGCGGACGCGTAGAAGCAGTTGACGTCCACAAGGGCGATCTGGGGCAGCTGGCGCATCGGGGCGGGCCTGGCCATGACGGCGCCCTAAACCACGTGGAGGCAGCGCGTGGCGACGCCCCAGACCACGAGTTCGGACAGGGACGGAACCCTGATGTCCGGGTAGGCCGGGTTCTCGGCCTGCAGCACCACCCCGTTGCGGGTGATCCGTAGCCGCTTGATGGTCAGCTCGCCGTCCAGGACCGCGACGACGACGGATCCGTCCACGGGTGTCAGCGCCCGGTTGACGATCAGTTCGTCCCCGTCGCTGATCCCGGCGCCCTCCATGGAGTCCCCGGAGACCCGGACCACGTAGGTGCTGGTGATGTCCTTGATCAGGTGCTCGTTCAGGTCGATGCGGCCGTCGAAGTAGTCCTGCGCGGGCGAGGGATAGCCGGCCGCCACCGGCACCGGCGAGATCAGCACCGAGAGGAGGGAAGTGCCCGCGTCTATCACGCGGGGTCCGATAATTGCGCCCACAACACACCTTAGTTCGAATATATGTTCTAATCTAAGTGTAAACCCGGGGGCGGACACTGGACCGGGGGAAGCCCTTCGGTAGTAGGCTTCGGGGGTTGGCCGCGCCGGGCGGCCCGCTGTTTGGGGGTAGTGGTGGCACGAGCACGTTGGCTGGCGGTTGTGGCTGTGGGAGCTGCCCTGTGCGGCGGGGCTGGGCAAGCCGTCGCGGCCCAGGCCGTCGCGGCGCCGGCCGCCTTGGCGCCGGCGGAGGTGGTATCGACGGGCGGGACGCCGGTCGACGTCGTCGTCGGCCCGGACGGAACCGCCTACATCGGCGGCTACGACGGCCCCGGCGGGGTCCTGGTGATTCCGCCGGGCGAGCCGGGCCCTACGCGCCGGATCACGACCGGCCCCAACGTGGCCGGACTGGCCCTGGGGCCGGACGGAACGCTCTACGTGGCCCAGCAGCAGGGTGGCTCCGTCGGCGGGGCCGAGATCGGCGTCGTGCCTCCCGGTGCCGCGGCCGTCGCCCGGACCATCCCGGTGTCGAGGGGCAACCACCTGATTGCCGCCGGCCCTGACGGCACAGTGTATGTGCCGAACCCGGAGAACAAAACGGTGCTTGTCCTTGCCGCCGGGGGCACGGCGGTGGACCATGTCATCGGGGTCGGGGCGGGACCGGTGGAAGTCGCCGTCGGCGCGGACGGCACCGCCTACGTGGTCAACCAAATCGAGGGCACGGTCTCGATCGTTCCCGCCGGCCAGGCCGCGGCATCCCACACGATTCCCACCGGGACGGTGGCCGGCACCACGGAGAATCCCCACGACATCGCCGTCGCCCCGGACGGCACGGTCTACGTCACGAACATCAGCACGAACAAGGTTGCGGTCATCGGGACGGGGGCGGACCGGGTGGGCTACACCATCTATGTCCCCGGCGGCCCCACCGAGGCGGCGCTCGGACCCGACGGGACGCTCTACGTGTCGAGTGTCCTCACCCCGGGGATATCGGTGATCAAGCCAGGCTCCCGGACCGTCGATTCCACCATCCCGACCGAGGGACGCCCCGGGCACCTCGCGGTGGCCCCGGACGGCAGCATCATCGCGGCGACGCCGGGCACCGGCCTGGGCAACGGGTCGGTCTCCCGCTACGCACCGCCGGCGCCGTTCCCTGCCCCGGGCCCGGCCGGCCCCGGGGCAGGGAACGGCGCAGGAGTGGGGAACGACGCCGCGGTGGGAAACAATGCCGGGCCCTCGCCGTGGAGTTCGCCCGGCGTCGTTGCGGGTGCCGGCGGAGTGGCGGTGATCGTCGTCGCCGCCCTGGTGCTGTTGCTGGGCCGACGCCGTTCCCTCAGAGCCGACGGACGCGACGGCGACGTTACCGCCGAACAGGCGTAGGGCTGGGCCGTCCCGATCCAGTAGCGGCGCTTGCCGTTCCGGGTGTCCTCGTAGGCGCCGCCGTTCTTTTCGATCGTGGCGCGGGAGCCCGCGTTGTCCTCGTCGCAGGTCAGGAGTGCCCGATCGATTCCCAGGCCGCGGGCGATCGGCAGCGCCTCCGCCAAGGCTCCGGCGGCATGACCGCGCCGCCGCGCCGACGGGCGGACGCTGTAGCCGATGTGCCCCACCTCGTTGAGGAGGAATTCGTTCAGGTGGTGGCGGACCGCCAGGGAGCCAAGGAATTCGCTGCCCTCGACAATCCAGAGATACGTACAGGGCACGTAGCCGGGCTTCCGCGGAGTCCCCGGTCGCGCGTCCCGGCGCAGAGCCTCCACAAAATCGGCGAACGCGGCGGAACCCGCCAGGTCCGCGTCGGGCCGATGCTCTATCCCGCCGCCATCCTGGTGCGCGCCGTCGAACTCGGCAAAGGCCTCCAGCCAGGAGGCGTGATACGTGTTGTCGGGTACGGTAAGCCGGGCCATGCCCCGATCCTAGCCGGGCCGCGGTGTAACCCTGTGGACCCGTGCGGCTACTCGAAGCGGGACGGGTCACCCATGCCGCGGCGGACCACCTCGGCGGCACCGCCTGAAAAGTCGATCACGGTGGTGGGCTCCGCGCCGCACTCGCCGGAGTCGATGACGGCGTCGACCACGTGGTCCAGCCGCTCCTTGATCTCCCAGCCCTGCGTCAGCGGCTCCTCCTCGTCCGGCAGCAGCAGCGTGCTGGAGAGCAGCGGTTCGCCCAGCTCCGCCAGGATGGCCTGGACCACGGTGTGATCCGGAATTCGCACCCCCACGGTCTTCTTCTTCGGGTGCAGCAGCCGCTTCGGGACCTCCTTGGTGGCCGGCAGGATGAAGGTGTAGCTGCCGGGGGTCACCGCCTTGATGCTCCGGAAGACGTCGTTGTCGATCTGGACGAATTGACCCAGCTGCGCGAAGTCCTTGCAGACCAGGGTGAAGTGGTGCTTGTCGTTCAGGTGCCGGATGGCCCGGATCCGGTCCAGCGCCTCCCGGTTGCCCAGCTGCGCGCCGAGGGCGTAGCAGGAGTCCGTCGGGTAGGCGATCAGGCCCCCGGACTTGAGCAGCTCCACCACCTGGGTGATGGAACGCGGCTGCGGGTTGTCGGGGTGGACATCGAAGAATCTCGCCATGGCATGAGCTTACGCCCGGCCGCGCGGGGCACATCCATTCCGGCCCGGCGGCTGTGTCGCGTTTCATTTGGGCCCGGATCGGTGCTACCCCTTGAGGGACACCGCGCGACGGACGCACCGATGCAGCACCGACGAAGAGGAGTAGTACATGACTTTGCCCCGGGATGAAGACAGCTCACTGCGGCACTGGAGCGCGCGTCTGATCCAGGCCCTGCAGATCCTCGACCTGGAGGTGGACCACGAGAAGCTCGTGCAGCTCGCCGACGAATCGGTCAAGGCGGTGGGTCCGCACGCCGACGCCGTCAGCGCCTTCATCGTCGGCTTCGCCGCCGGAACGGCGTCCACCCACGGGCGCAAGAGCGTCGACGAGGCCGTCACGGCCGCCGCGGACAAGGTGATCGAGCTGTGCGAGCACGGCGAAGAGGGCGGCCCGGACGAGAAGGGCTGGACCAAACGGGCCCAGTAGCCCGCACAAAACGCACAGGCAACAGCCGGCAGGCCGCATCCCCGAGGGGACGCGGCCTGCCGGCTTTTCCGGAGAGATGCTAGGCGGACACCGTCACGCCGGGGGCGGCGTGCAGGCGTCCCGGGCCGTCCGGCTGCTGGTCCGCGCTGGCTTCGAGCCGCACGATGACGGCCTTCGAGATGGGCGTGTTGCTTCCCTCCGCGGTGTGGTTCAGCGGCACCAGGACATTGGCCTCCGGGTAGTACGCTGCGGCACAGCCGCGCGACGTCGGGTACGAGACCACGCGGAACTTGCGCAACACGCGCTCCTCGCCGTCGTCGTGCACGCCGTGAATGTCCACGTACAGACCGTCCGTGAGCCCCAGCTCGGCGATGTCGTCCGGGTTGACGAACACCACGTGGCGGCCCTTCTTGATGCCGCGGTACCGGTCGTTGTGCCCGTAGATGGTGGTGTTGAACTGGTCGTGGGAGCGCATGGTCTGCAGGATCAGCGTGCCCTCGGGGCGTTCGACGTGTTCGAGGTAGTTCACCGTCAGCACGGCCTTGCCCGTGGGCGTGGCGAAGGTGCGCGAATCGCGGGGACCGTTCTCGAGGATGAAGCCGCCTTCCTGGCGGATCCGCTCGTTGTAGTCCTGGCAGCCGCCCACCACCCGGGAGATGTGGTCGCGGATCAGATCGTAGTTCTTCTCGAAGCCGTCCCAGTCCGCCGCGATCCTGTCGCCCACCAGGGCCTTGCCCAGGCGGCTGAGGATCGCGGGTTCGGAGAGCAGGTGGTGGGAGACCGGTTCCACGCTGCCCCACGAGGGGTGCACGGCGCAGACGGTGTCCTCAACGGAAACGAACTGCTCGCCGGATTCCTGGATGTCGATCTCGGTCCGGCCCATCGTGGGCAGGATCAGCGCCTCGGCGCCGGTCACCACGTGCGAGCGGTTGAGTTTGGTGGAGACCTGTACGGTCATCTCCGTGCCGGCCATGGCGGCCTCCGCGGCGTTGGTGTCCGAGACGGCGGCCACGAAGTTACCGCCCATCGCCATGAAGAACTTGATCTCGCCTTCGCGCATCTTGTTGATGGTTTCGACGGCGTCCACGCCGTGTTCGCGCGGCGGCTCGAAGTCGAACTCCTTTCCGAGCGCCTCCATGAAGGACTGCGGCATCTGCTCCCAGATACCCATGGTCCGGTCACCCTGGACGTTGCTGTGGCCGCGGATCGGGGAGGCGCCGGCCCCGGGCTTGCCCATGTTGCCGCGCAGCAGCAGGAGGTTGATGATCTCCTTGATGGTGGCCACGCCCTTCTTCTGCTGCGTGACGCCCATGGCCCAGGTGATGATGACCTTGTCCGCCTTCAGGTACCGGGCGGCCAGCTCGTCGATCTCCTCGGAACGCAGCCCGGTGGCCTCCAGGACCTCCCGCTCGTCCAGCTGCGCGAGGTGTTCCTTCAGTTCGTCCAGGCCCTCGCAGTGCTCGGCCAGGAACGCATGGTCCAGGACCGTCCCGGGGTTGCGGGCCTCGGCGTCGAGGACGCGCTTGGAGACGGCCTGCAGCAGGGCCATGTCCCCGCCGATCCGGATGTGCATGAACTGGTCGGCGATGGAGGTTCCGTGGCCGATCACGCCGCGGACCTTCTGCGGGTTCTTGTAGCGGTGCAGCCCGGCCTCCGGGAGCGGGTTCACGGCCACGATCTCGCCGCCGTTGTGCTTGCAGTTCTCCAGCTCGGTCAGCATGCGCGGGTGGTTGGTACCCGGGTTCTGGCCCATGATGATGATCAGGTCGGCGTCGGCGTAGTCGTCGAAGTTCACGGTCGCCTTGCCGATGCCGATGGTCTGGCCCATCGCCCAGCCGGAGGACTCGTGGCACATGTTGGAGCAGTCCGGCAGGTTGTTGGTGCCGTAGCCGCGCACCAGCAGCTGGTAGAGGAAGGCCGCCTCGTTGGAGGTGCGGCCGCTGGTGTAGAAGGACGCCTCGTCCGGGGAACCCAGGCCGTGGAGCTTGTCCGTGACGATCCGGATTGCCTCATCCCAGGAGACGGGGCTGTAGTGGTCTTCGCCGGCGGCCTTGAACACCGGTTCGGTGAGGCGGCCCTGCATGCCGAGCCAGTAGTCGGACCGGTCGCGCAGTTCGCTGACCGAGTGCTCGGACCAGAACGACGACGGAATCACCAGCGGCGTCGCCTCCCAGGTGACGGCCTTGGCGCCGTTCTCGCAGAACTCGAACGCCTTGCGGTGGTGCGGGTCCGGCCAGGCGCAACTGGGGCAGTCGAAGCCGTCCTTCTGGTTCATCTTGAGGACCGTTTTGCGGGTCCGGTTGGGACCCATCTGCTTGATTGCCGGCTCCATGGAGTGGTAGACGCCGGGAACTCCGGCCGCCCAGTGCTTGGGCCGGTCGCCGACCTCCAGGTCCTTTTCGTTCGGTTCCTGTACCTCAGGTGTCTTGCGAGCCACGACAACTTCCCTTCTGCAGACGCCGCCGTTAGCCCGGCGGCGGGCACAACTCCTCTACGCACCCTACCCGCCTACGTGAGACACGACTCTCAGCCGGACCGGAGCGCCGCGGGGAATCGGCGGGGGCGGGCTATTCGGCCGCGCGTTCGGCGAGCGTCGCCTGGATCTCCCGACGCAGGACCTTACCGATCAGCGAGCGCGGGAGCCGCTCCATGACCACCACCCGCCGCGGCACCTTGTACGCGGCCAGGTGTTCCCGCGCGAAGTCCCGCAGGGCGCCGGGGTCCACGGCGCCGCCGGCGTCGGGCACGACGGCGGCCACCACGTCCTCGCCGCCGCCGGGCCGGGGGACGCCCACCACGGAGACCTCCGCGACGCCGGGGAACCTGGCCAGGACGTCCTCCACCTCGGTGGGCGAGACGTTGAAGCCGCCGGTGATGATCAGCTCCTTGATCCGGTCCCTGATGGTCACGAAGTGGTCCTTGTCGACGGAGACGATGTCACCGGTCCGGAACCAGCCGCCCTCCAGCAGGGCCTCCTCGGTCTCCTGCGGGCGGTTCCAGTAGCCGGCGAAGACCTGCGGGCCGCGAATCAGCAGTTCGCCTTGTTCGCCGGGCGCCCGGTTGACGGCGACGTTCCGGGGATCGACCACGCGGATGTCGGTGAGCGGGAAGGGGACCCCCACGGTGCCGGGCTTGCGGCTCGGGCCGAAGGGGTTGCCCACGGAGATCGGCGAGGTCTCGGTCAGGCCGTAGCCTTCGATCAGGTACCCGCCGGTGGCCTTTTCCCAGGTCTCCACCGTGGCCACCGGGAGGTTCATGGCTCCGGAGATGGAGTACCGGATGCCCCGCAGGCTCACGCCCCGGCGGGCTGCCTCCGCGGCGAGCCGGTCATAGATCGGCGGGACGGCGGGCAGGAACGTCGCCGGCGAGCGCCGGTGCGCCTTCAGGACCAGGCCGGCGTCGAACTTCGGGAAGAGCACCAGCCGCGCCCCGATGCTCAGCGAAAAGGTCATGCAGAGCGTGAGCCCGTAGGCATGGAACATCGGCAGGACGGCGTAGACGGTTTCCTTCCCGTCCTGGAGGCCGGGTACCCAGGCGCGGCCCTGCGCGGCGTTGGCCTGCAGGTTCGCGTGCGTGAGCATGGCACCCTTCGGTGCGCCGGTGGTGCCGCTGGTGTATTGCAGGACCGCCAGGTCCCCGGGCGCGGGCCGCTGGTGGCGCCGCTTGAGCCGCCCGGCGTCCAGCAGCCGGTGCCATGGCAGCACCTGCCGTTGAACGACGGCGGCCCGGGTTCCGCGCGCCGGCTTCCCGGCGGCCAGGGCGGCGCGTGCCTTCCGTGCGGAGGGCAGTGGAAGCCGCAGCGCCAGCCGTTTGCCCAGCGGCATGGCCGGGATCAGCTCCACCGACACCACGGTGCGGACGCCGATGTCCGCCGGCAGCCGCAGCACCCGGTCCACGGCCTTGTCCCAGACGATCGCGACGGTGGCGCCGTGGTCCTCGAACTGATGGCGCAGCTCGCGGTCCGTGTACAGGGGGTTGTGTTCGACGACGACGGCGCCCAGGCGCAGCACCGCGTAGAAAGCAATGACGTGCTGCGTGCAGTTGGGTAGGACCAGGGCCACCCGGTCCCCGGCGGCCACCCCCAGCTTCTGCAACCCGGCGGCCACACGGTTGATCTGCGCGCCGAGCTCCCGGTAGCTGGTCCGCGCACCGAAGAACTCCAGCGCCGTCCGGCTGCCGTAGCGCCGAACGGACGCCTCCACCATGTCCACCAGCGACCCGGTGGGCAGCACCAGGTCGGCCGGAACGCCGTCGCTGTAGAGGGCGGTCCAGGGGCGGTCCGCCCACGGGAGGCCCGGCACCTGTGGTTCCGGGAGATTCTTCTGCTTCATGCCTGGTCCTTGCCGTGGGGAGGGGGTCCGGCCGCTGACGGGTCGGGGCAGTGGTTCGCGGCGGCTGCGGGACAAGTCGGCCGCCCCGAAAAAGCCTACTGCCCGGTACCGGGTCCCGGAGCGATGGGCGCTCCCAGTGGGCGGTCACGGCGGGCTGTCCGCACGGTGGCGAGGGGCGCCGCGGCGCCGTGACTTTCGGCCCTAGGGAGCGTGGGCGATTGCGCGGAAGGTGGGGGTGACGGACTCGGGAACGGAACGCACCATGACACACGACCGGCCTTCCCTGCGGTTCCTCGGTGCGACAGACACCGTGACCGGTTCCCGGTACCTGCTCGAATCCGGCGGCCGCCGCGTCATGGTGGACTGCGGGCTGTTCCAGGGCTACAAGCGGAGCAGGGAACGCAACCGGACCCCGTTTCCCGTCCCGCCGCACACTATCGACGCCGTCGTCCTCACCCACGCCCACCTGGATCACACGGGCTACGTCCCGGCCCTGGTCCGGGACGGCTTCAAGGGGCCCGTCTACGCCACCGACGGCACCACCGAACTGTGCAAGCTGATCCTGCCGGACAGCGGCTACCTCCAGGAGGAGGAGGCCAAGTACGCGACCCACCGGGGGTCGGCCAGCCACTCGCCGGCCCTCCCGCTTTATACGGCGGCGGACGCGGTCAGGTCGCTGAACAGCTTCAAGGTCAGGGAGTTCGATGACCCGCTGGAGCTCGGCGGCGGCATGGAGTTGACGTTCGTGCCGGCGGGCCACATCCTGGGCGCCGCCCAGGTGCACGTCCGGTTCGGCTCGCAGTCGCTCCATTTCACCGGGGACCTGGGCCGGAGCGATGATCCGTTCATGTATCCGCCCCGGCCGCTGGGAGATGTGGACGTCCTGGTCACCGAATCCACCTACGGGAACCGGAAACACGCGGAGGCGGACCCGGAAGAGCAGCTGGGGGAGATCGTCCGGCGGGTAGCCAAACGCGGGGGCGTGGTCCTGTTCGCCGCGTTCGCCGTCGGCCGCGCTGAAACCCTGATGCTCTACCTCTCCAGGCTGCGGCGGAAGAACGCCATCCCGGACATCCCCATCTACCTCAACAGCCCCATGGCCATCGACGCCTCGGACATGTACCAGCGCCACCCGGAGGAACACCGGCTCCGGCCCGAGGAGTACCGGGGCATGTACACCGTGGCCACCTTCACCCGCAGCGTGGACGACTCAAAGCTGCTAAACCTGCGCGGCGGGCCGATGATCATCATCTCCGCCAGCGGCATGCTCACCGGCGGCCGGGTGCTGCACCACCTCGCGGCGTACGGGACGGACCCGAAGAACGCCGTCGTCCTCAGCGGCTACCAGGCCGGCGGGACCCGGGGAGCGGCGCTCGCCGCCGGCGAGCGCAACGTGCGGGTCTACGGCGAGGACCTGACCATCCGGGCCGAGGTCATCCAGATGGAGAACCTCTCCGCCCACGCGGACACCGACGGGCTGATCGCCTGGATGAAGGCCGCGCCGCGGGCCCCGCGCATCGCCTACGTCACCCACGGCGAGCCGGACGCCGCAGACGCCCTGCGGCTGCGGATCAAACGGGAGCTGGGCTGGCGGGCCCGGGTTCCGGAGTACCTGGAACGGGTCGACCTGGGGAACCCGCGGTGAGCGCGCAGGTCACCCGCTCGGCGGTGTTGAGTGAGATCCACGCCCTGGCCCGGCCTTTGCGCAGCGACCGGGACCTCGACGCCGTCGTCCGGCGCGCGGCGGACTGCCGGTTCACCGCCATCGGGGAGGCCTCCCACGGCACGCATGACTTCTATACCTGGCGGGCCACGTTGAGCCGCCGGCTGATCGAGGAGCTGGGCTACACCTGGATCGGGGTGGAGGGGGACTGGCCGGACTGTTGGCGGATCAACCAGTGGGTGCGCGGCATCACGGGGGCGGAACAGGGCGTGCATTCGCTGCTGGCGGGGTTCCAGCGCTGGCCCACCTGGATGTGGGCGAACGAGGAGGTGGCGGCGTTCCTGGACTGGCTGCGGACCTGGAACCTGCACCGGCCGTTGTCCCGGCGCGTGGGCTTCTACGGCTTGGACGTGTACTCGCTCTGGGACTCGCTGCGGGAGATCATCGCCTGGCTCCAGGCCCACCAGCCCGACGCCGTCCCCGCGGCGATGCGCGCCTGGCAGTGCTTCCTGCCCCACCACGAGGACCCGCACCAGTACGCGTGGAGCACGCGCCTGGTCCCGCAGTCCTGCGAGGCCGACGTTGTCGCCCTTCTTCGGGAGATCCGCGCCCGGGCCTTCGACGCCGCGGAGCACGAGGACGACGACGCGTTCGACGCCGTCCAGAACGCGGAGGTCGCCGCCAACGCCGAGCACTACTACCGGATCATGGTCCGCGGCGACCGGCAGTCCTGGAATGTCCGGGACCATCACATGGCGGACAGCATCGACCGGCTGAGCCACCACCTGGGGCCGGAGTCCCGCGGCATCGTCTGGGCCCACAACACGCACGTGGGCGACGCGCGGGCCACGGACATGGCGGTGGACGGGCTGGTCAACGTGGGGCAACTGCTGCGGGAGCGGCACGCCGCCGACGGGGTGGCGCTGGTGGGCTTCGCCGGCCACCGCGGCACCGTGCTGGCCGCCGGGGCCTGGGGGACCCCGGAACGGATCCTGGAAGTCCCGGTCGCCCGGCCGGACAGCCACGAGGCGTTCCTGCACGAGGCGCTGGGTGTGCCCGCGGTGCTGGACTTCGGCGAGGACCGCACCGGCCCGTGGCTGGGCACCTGGCTGGGGCACCGGGCGATCGGCGTCGTCTACAACCCGGAGCGCGAGCGCGGCAATTACGTGCCCACACGGATGGGGGACCGCTACGACGCCCTGATCTGGCTCGAGGAGACCTCCGCCGTCCGGCCGGTCCACCACGAGGGACCGCCGCGCGAACCCGAATTCGAGACCGAGCCCAGCGGCTTTTAGCCCCTGCCGCAGCGGCGTGCCTGCCCCGAAAAGGTGCGGGGCTTAAGGCCCTAACCCGCCCCGCGGACCCGGGACACACTGAGGTGTCGGCGGCTCCCAGGGGCGGCCGGCGCGTCATGCCAGACAGCAGCGGCCACGGCAGCGGCTCGTGCGGCGTCCGGGCGCAGCGGTCACAGAAGGGTGCGCTGCCGGGACCGCCGCGGCGGGGCGGCCAGCCTGGCCTACGACGGAAAAGAGCGATCAGCATGAGTAAACCAATCGTCGTCGGCGTCAACGGGTCCGCGGGCAGCGACGCCGCGCTGGCCTGGGCGCTGGAACGGGCCGCCGCGGACAACGCCCCGGTCCTCTGCGTCCACGCCGTGGACGACCGCTGGATGTCCCCGGACTTCCAGTACCACGAGCTGATCCGCCAGTCCGGGATGGAGCTGCTGGAGAAGGCCAAGGCCGCCGCCGCTAAGCAGGCCCCGGACGTCACGGTCGACACCGAACTGCGGCACGGCAGCCCGGGCGCGGCGCTGCGCGAGGCGTCCCAGTCTGCCGCCCTCGTGGTGGTGGGCGGCCACGACAAGCACTGGCTCGACGGCGGCCCCATGACGGACCGCGCGCTGCAGGTGGCGTCCGCCTCCGAATGCCCGGTGGCGGTCATCCCCACCCAGCGCGGCACCGGCAACCGGGGCGTGGTGGTCGGCGTCGACGGCTCCGAGGAATCCCTGCAGGCCGTGGCCTACGCCGCCGCCGAGGCGGACCGCGGCGGCGACGAACTGACCGCGGTCCTCGCGTTCCGGAACCCGGCCCGCTGGGTGGAACGGCAACTGCCCGAGAGCGGACTGGCCGAGACGATCGTCGAGGAGGACCGGGTGGTGCTGGCCGAATCCGTCGCCGGGCTGCACGACAAGTACCCGGACCTGGTGGTCCATCAGCGCCTGGAAACAGACACCGACCCCGCGAAGGCCCTCTCGGACCTGGCGGGGGAGGCGCGCCTGCTGGTGATCGGAAGCCGCGGACGCGGCGGCTTCTCCCGGCTGGTGCTCGGCTCGACCGCACACGCGGTGCTCCTGAATGTCCCGTGTCCCACCGTCGTGACACGGGTCCACAAGGTCAAGCACGGCGACTGAGCGGTCCTGCCGACGGGAAGCCCCCTCCACGGAGGGGGCTTTTCCCGTGTCCGGGCCGGTGCGAGGATGGGGCGGTGGATTCGATACTGACCTTCGTGGGCCATTACTGGTGGCTCGTGTTCCCGCTCAGCGCCCTGGGCGGCAGCTGGGCCGGCGCCTGGCGGAAGGCCGCCGAACGGCGGCACCGGCGCCGGGTGGAGCTGTACCAGCTGAAGAACCGGCAGGCCGAGGCGGAGCAGAGCAGCCGGGCGGAGGTGCAGCAGGTCCTGGACGCCCATGACGCCGTCAACCGCCGCTGGCTGGACTATGAGCTCGACGTCGGCAAACTCATCGACTTCCCCGCCATGACGGACGTCCGGGAACCCCTCACGGTGGCGTTCCTGCGCGCCAAGCGGGACGCGGACGGCCTCCGCCCGGCGGGAACGGAGCCGCCGGCCGCCGCCCGGCTCGCCGAGTACCGGAACGCCGTCAACGCCTTCGAGGTGGCCTTCGACGTCGCCGAACGCGAGGCCAGGCGGATCCGCGACAGCAAGTTCACCGGCCCGGAACGCGACCGGCTCGCCACCGCCCGGAAACTGCTCCGGATCGCCTCCGACGCCGGGTCCACCCCGGCCGAACGGCAGACGGCGTACAAGCGGGCGCGGCGGGAACTGGACGGGCTGATCGTGCTCCCGGACGCGACGACGGCGGCCCTGGAGGCCAGGATCGCCGTCGCCCTCGACGCCGGGACGAGCGAAGACCTCCCGCGCCCCTGAGCGGGCGGCGCCGCTTCGGCCGCCCCCGGGTGCCGGGGCAGGCTTTCCCGCTGTTTTGCCGTGCCCCCGTTGGCACGTACGATCTATAGGGTTTCAGGACAGCTTTGGTGAACCGCGCAAGTGGCACCTGCCAAACGGCGGGTGAACAGTGAATGACAAGGCCGCCACGGGGAATGAAACTGCTGACCGTCGACTCTGCAGATTGGGCAACAGGTGGAAATCACCGTAATGGTGGCGCTAGTCATAGCACTGGCGCTGTTCTTCGACTTCACAAACGGGTTCCATGACACCGCCAATGCGATGGCCACGCCCATCGCCACCGGTGCCATCAAGCCCCGCACCGCCGTCGCACTCGCCGCGGTGCTGAATCTCGTGGGCGCGTTCCTGTCCACCGAGGTGGCCAAGACCGTCTCCGGCGGCATCATCCGTGAGGGCTCGGACGGCATCCAGATCACCCCGGAAATCATCTTCGCCGGCCTCATGGGCGCGATCCTCTGGAACATGATCACCTGGCTCAAGGGCCTGCCCTCGAGCTCCTCGCACGCGCTGTTCGGCGGGCTCATCGGCGCCGCCATCGCCGGCATCGGGCTGCACTCGGTCAACTTCACCTCCGTCCTGCAGAAGGTGCTCCTGCCCGCCGTGTTTGCGCCGGTGATCGCCGCGATCGTCGCCTACATCTGCACCCGGCTGGCCTACGCCCTGACCGCCCGGCACGATCCTGAGACCGGGAGCAAGCTGACCCAGAAGCGCGGCGGCTTCCGCACCGGCCAGATCTTCACCTCCAGCCTGGTGGCCCTGGCCCACGGCACCAACGACGCCCAAAAGACCATGGGCATCATCACCCTGGTCCTCATCGCCGCCGGCAGCCAGGCACCGGGCACCGGACCCCAGCTCTGGGTGATCGCTGCCTGCGCCCTCGCCATCGCCATCGGCACCTATTCCGGCGGCTGGCGGATCATCCGCACCATGGGCTCGGGCCTGACCGAGGTCAAGCCCGCGCAGGGCTTCGCCGCCGAGACCAGCACCGCCGCCGCCATCCTGGCCTCCTCGCACCTGGGCTTCGCGCTTTCCACCACGCACGTGGCCTCTGGCTCCGTCATCGGCTCCGGCATGGGCCGCCGCGGCACCACCGTGCGCTGGGGCACCGCCGGCAAGATCGTCATTGGCTGGCTCTTCACCCTCCCCGCAGCCGGCATCGTCGGCGCCCTCACCGCCCTGCTGGTGCACACCGGAACGGTCGGGTTCATCATCGCCGCCGTCGCCGGCACGGCCGCGGTGGTCTACATGTTCGTCGCCTCCCGGAAGTCCCACGTCGGCAGCCACAACGCCGTCGAGGTCGAAGAGGCCGGCCAGGCCATCCGGTTCGCGAAGAAGAAGGCAGCAGCCGTCAGCCGCGGCAACAAGTCCAAAGGTGGCCGTAAGTAAATGAAATGGCTTGAACTCTTCCAGGTGGCCGGCGCGACCCTCGTCGCCGCGGTGCTCATCACCGTTTTGTACTCACTCGGGGTGCGGCTCACGGCCATCGCCGGCGACAGCAGGACCGAGCAGCCCGGCTGGGTCCGGCCGCTGTCCTACGCCTGCTTCGGCCTCTGCGGCATCGCCGTCCTGGCCGGGCTGTACCTGATCATTCCCTACTTCTCCAAGTAGCGGCTCAAAGTAGCGGCGGGGTCCGGGCCCCCGCGGGGCTGGGAACCCGGCGGGCCCTTGGCTAGGCTGGGCCCATGGCTGACTTCCAGTACTTTGTCGCGGCATCCCTGGACGGCTACATCGCCACGGACGCGGACGGCCTCGACTGGCTGCTGCAGTTCGACGGGTTCGACGGCGGCGCCGAGAGCTACGATGCGTTCCTCGCCGGCGTCGGGTGCGTCGTCATGGGCGGCGGGACCTACGCGTGGCTGCTGGACCACCTGTCCGAGGGCTGGCCGTACCCCGGCATCCCGTGCTGGGTCTTCACCCACCACGAACTCGGGCACGTGCCCGGGGCGGACATCACCTTCGTGCGGGGTCCCGTCGCCGAATTCGCCGACGACCTCAGCTCCGCGGCAAAGGGCCGGAACGTCTGGGTGGTGGGCGGGGGAGTGCTCGCCGCACAGTTCGCCGACGCCGGGCTCCTGGGCGAGCTGATTCTCTCCGTCATCCCGGTGGTCCTGGGCCGGGGCAAACCGCTGCTGCCCCTCGCCGGTCCGACGGCGCCGCTGGAGCTCCTGGAATCCCGGACGATGGGCCGGGGCGTGGTAGAGCTGCGATACCGGCTGCCCGCCCGTTCCTGAGCCGACCGGCCGAGCCGACCTGCCCGGCGGCTACTGGGCCGGGTCGACGGCGGTGTCGGGGGCGTTGTCGCGCAACAGGTTGGTGATGCGGGCGGTGGAGAGCCGGCGGCCCTGCTCGTCCGTCATGACAATCTCGTGCGTGGTGAGGGTGCGGCCCAGGTGGATGGCCGTGCACGTT
Organism: Arthrobacter sp. NPDC080086; assembly: GCF_040702285.1. Lineage (NCBI taxonomy): Bacteria > Bacillati > Actinomycetota > Actinomycetes > Micrococcales > Micrococcaceae > Arthrobacter > Arthrobacter sp. NPDC080086. The sequence goes on along the minus strand of NZ_JBFBKP010000004.1, from coordinate 97,241 downwards.
CCCGTCACGGTGCCGGAGGCTATCGACCGGTGGTGCGTCGCGCCGACGTCGACGCCGAGCGCGTGCCGGCCCGGGCCGGCGTGCATGGCCGCGGCGAACGACCCCAGGGTCTCGGCGAGCACCACATGGGCTCCGCCGTGCAGGATCCCGGCCACCTGGGTGTTGCCCTCCACGGGCATGGTGGCCACGGTGCGTTCCGGGCTGAGCTCCACGAACTTGATACCCATCTTCACCACCAGGGACCCGACGCCCATCCGGCCCAGCCAGCCATGCAGTTCCGCGGGAATGCCGGCGGCTTCCAGTTCGGCGGCGTACGGGGCCGGCGTGAAATTGTCGATCATGCCAACTAGGCTGGCACCTGTGAGCGAAACTACCAAACCGGCCCCTTCCGCGTCCGCAGTGGACACCCTTCAGCCAGCCGCACCGGCGGCGGAGAGCCCCGCCGGGAAGGCCCCGGCCAAGGCGGCCGGCCACAGCCTCGCCGACCACCCCTCGGCCACCGAAGCCCCCGTCATCCCGATCACGGACCAGCCCCGGCTCCTGGTGCTCGACGGCCACTCCATGGCGTTCCGCGCGTTCTTCGCGCTGCCCGCGGACAAGTTCTCCACGGCCACCGGCCAGCACACCAACGCCATCCACGGCTTCACCTCCATGCTGATCAACCTGATCAAGGAGCTGAAGCCCACGCACATCGCTGTCGCCTTCGACGTCTCCGACGACACCACCCACCGCAAGGCCGAATACGACGGCTACAAGGGCGGCCGCAACGAGACCCCGCGCGAAATGAGCGGGCAGATCGACCTGATCGATAGGGTCATGGGCGCCTGGGGCATCAAGACCATCAAGCTGCCGGGCTGGGAAGCGGACGACATCCTGGCCACCCTCGCCGCCCAGGGCGAAGCGGCTGGCTTCGAGGTCCTGCTGGTATCCGGTGACCGTGACGCGTTCCAGCTCATCACCGACAACGTCTTCGTTCTCTACCCGCGCAAGGGCGTCAGCGACATTCCCCGGATGGACGCGGAAGCCATCCAGGAGAAGTACTTCGTCAGCCCCGCCCAGTACTCCGACCTGGCCGCCCTGGTGGGCGAAACCGCCGACAACCTTCCCGGCGTCCCCGGCGTCGGACCCAAGACCGCGGCCAAGTGGATCAACCTCTATGGCGGCCTCGAGGGCGTGCTGGAGAACATCGACTCGATCGGTGGCAAGGTCGGCGACGCCCTCCGGGAGAACGTCGACGCCGTCAAGCGCAACCGCAAGCTCAACCGGCTGCGGACCGACCTGGAACTGCCCGTCACGCTCGAGGAGCTCGCCGATCCCAGGCCGGACCAGGGCGCGCTCGAGGAACTCTTCGACACCCTCGAATTCAAGACCATCCGCACCCGGCTCTTCGCCCTCTACGGCAGCGAGGTCACCGAGGCCGAACGCGAAACCCTGGCCACCCCGGACTACACCGTCCCGGCCACGGCCGAGGAACTCGCCGCATTCCTCGCCGGCACGCAGGGCAAGCGCGCCGCCGTCGCCGTGGACCTGGTCCCCGGCCGGATCGGCGAGGACGCGGCCGCCGTCGCGATCGTCCACGGCGAATCCGCCGTCTACCTCGACCTCACCACCCAGGACGCCGACACCGAGAACATCCTCGCCGCCTGGCTCCGGGACCCCTCGGCCGCGAAGGTGATGCATGGGTTCAAGGGTGCCCTCAAGGCGCTCTCCGCCCGCGGCATGGAGCTGGACGGCGTGGTCGATGACACGGCCATCTCCGGCTACCTCATCCAGCCGGACCGCCGCAGCTACGAGCTCGCCGAACTGGCCCAGCACCACCTCAACCTCACCGTCTCTAAGGAAGAGGCGAAGGCGGGGCAGCTGGAGCTGGCGTTCGACGGCGACGACGAGGCCTCGGCTGGCGCGTTGGTGCACGTCGCCGCCGTCGTCCAGGCCCTAAGCCGATTCTTCGAAGACGAACTCAAGGACCGCGGCGCCCTGGACCTGCTGACCACCCTGGAACTGCCGGTCAGCCGCGTCCTGGCGGACATGGAACTCGCGGGCATCGGCATCGACATGCAGCGCATGGACGAGCAGCTCTCCGACCTGGCCCGGGTGATCGACAACGCCCAGCAGCAGGCCTTCGCCGCGATCGGCCACGAGGTGAACCTCGGCTCGCCCAAGCAGCTGCAGACGGTGCTGTTCGAGGAACTCGGCCTGCCCAAGACCAAGAAGATCAAGTCCGGGTACACCACGGACGCCGCGTCGCTGAAAAACCTTCTGGAGAAGACGGGGCACGAGTTCCTGGTCCAGCTGATGGCGCACCGCGAATCCTCCAAGCTCCGGCAGATGCTCGAGTCGCTGAAGAAGTCCGTGGCGGAGGACGGCCGGATCCACACCACGTACGCGCAGAACGTTGCCGCCACCGGCCGGATCTCCTCGAACAACCCGAACCTGCAGAACATCCCGATCCGCAGCGAGGAGGGCCGGCGCGTGCGCGGCATCTTCGTGGTCAGCGACGGGTATGAGTGCTTGCTCTCCGCCGACTACTCGCAGATCGAGATGCGCATCATGGCGCACCTCTCCGGCGACGCCGGCCTGATCCAGGCGTACAAGGACGGCGAGGACCTGCACCGCTTCGTCGGCTCAAACATCTTCCACGTCCCCACGGACCAGGTCACCAGCGCCATGCGCTCCAAGGTCAAGGCCATGTCTTACGGCCTGGCGTACGGGCTGACCTCCTTCGGCCTGTCCAAGCAGCTGGAGATCTCCGTGGACGAGGCCCGGACCCTGATGAAGGACTACTTCGACCGGTTCGGCGCCGTCCGCGACTACCTCCGCGGCGTGGTGGAGAAGGCGCGGGTGGACGGCTACACGGCCACCATCGAGGGCCGGCGCCGGTACCTGCCGGACCTGACCAGCACGGACCGGCAACTGCGCGAGAACGCCGAACGCATCGCGCTGAACTCGCCCATCCAGGGTTCCGCGGCGGACATCATCAAGCGCGCCATGCTGGGCGTCTCCGGGGCCCTGGCGGAGCAGGGGCTGAAATCCCGGATGCTGCTGCAGGTCCATGATGAACTGGTCCTGGAAGTCGCCGCCGGCGAACGCGACGCCGTCGAGAAGCTCGTCACCGAGCAGATGGGCGCCGCCGCGGAGCTGTCGGTGCCGCTGGAGGTCCAGATCGGCATCGGCACCAGCTGGTACGAGGCCGGACACTAGCCGGAGCGCCGGGGGCAGCCGGCCACCGTCAGGCAGCCACCGGCAGGCGAACGCCGGGTTTACGTTTCACACAGTCATCAGGGGGAGTAGCACGTGTCAGAACAGTATGAGATCCGGCGGTTCACGCCCGCGGCCAAGGGCGAGACGGCCTACCCGGAGGCGGTTGCCTGGATGCGCGCCGTCGCCTTCGGCTTCCACGACGACCGCCGCACGGAGGAACGCGTGGACCGCGGCATCGCCATGCAGCGGACCGACGGCCGGGTGATGACCGGCGCCTACCAGACCGGCCGGGTCGCCGCGCACTCGCTCGACGCCGACATCCCGGTGGCCACCTTCGGCACCATGAACAAAACGCTCAACATCGGGTTCGGGCGCCTGCTCGACGCGCGGCTGGTGACGGCCGTGACGGTCCGGACCTCGCACCGCCGGCGCGGGCTGCTGCGCCGCATGATGGTGCAGGAAATGGAACTCGCCCGGAAGGAAGGCTTCGCCGTGGCGGCGCTGACCGCCTCGGAGGCGTCCATCTACGGCCGCTTCGGCTACGGGGTCGCCACGGCGGAACAGTCCATCAAGGTGGACACCAGCGCGCGCTTCGTCCTCAACCACGTGCCCGTGGGCAGCGTGGAGGTCGCCGATCCCAAGGTTCTCCTGGAGCTCGCCCCGCAGATCTTCGACCGGGTCCACCGCCAGACGCCCGGCTCCGTGGGCCGGCATGAGTTCTACCGGCAGTTCGTCTCCGGTGAGGTCAGCCGGGAAGCCAACGAGGACCCGAAGATCAAGACCGCGCTGCACTATGGCCCGGACGGGACCGTGGACGGGTACGTCTCGTACAAGTTCGGCGGCTGGTCCAGCACGCCGGCCACCATGGAGGTCGTGGACCTGGTGGCCGCCACCCGTGACGCCTACCTGGAACTGTGGCAGTACCTCGGCGCCATCGACCTCGTGGAGCGCGTCACGTGGCAGGAGGCTCCCGTGGACGACCCGCTGCCGTGGGCGCTCAAGGACCCCCGCTGCGTGGAGGCCTCGGAACCCCGCGACATGCTCTGGCTGCGCATCCTGGACGTGCCCCGGGCCCTGGCGGCCCGGCACTACCCGGCCGACGGCCGCCTGGTGCTGGCGGTCGCCGACGGCCTTGGGATCGCCGGCGGCACGTTCGCCCTCGACGTCGACGGCGGGACCGCCACGGTCGCCGACGTTACCGGGCAGGGCGCTGACCTGCCCGCGGACCTGGAACTGGACATCGCCGACCTGTCCTCGATGTTCGTCGGCGGCGTCAACCCGGTCACCCTCGCGGCCGCCGGCCGGATCCGGGAGCTCACGCCGTCGGCCGCGTTCCGCGCCGCCCGGATGTTCGCCGTCGAACGCCCCCCGCACTGCCTCACGCACTTCTAAGCGGGCCGCCCGTGGAGGGGCTGTTCAGGATCTCGCGCAGCCCGGCACCCGCCCGGTGCCGGGCTGCGCCGCGCCCGCATGCGCTTTGACCGGGCTTGGCGGATGGCACTAGACTAAGCGGGCGTGTACTACGTGTGCGCAACCAAATCCACAGAATCAGGATGACCCGGCAGATCGCCCGCGATCTGCCGTGCTTTCTCCCCGTGTCGCCGATGCGGGCTGGACGGTCTGCCTGACCGACTCACTATCCACAACGGAGCCCCTACTACATGACCATCACCTCTACCGAGAAGTCCGGTACCCCTGTCGTCGCGATCAACGACATCGGGTCCGCTGAGGATTTCCTCGCAGCTGTCGACGCGACCATCAAGTACTTCAACGACGGAGACCTCGTTGAAGGCACCGTCGTCAAGGTCGACCGCGACGAAGTCCTGCTCGACATCGGTTACAAGACCGAAGGTGTCATTCCCTCCCGCGAGCTGTCCATCAAGCACGACGTTGACCCCGGAGACGTTGTCTCCGTTGGCGATCAGGTCGAAGCCCTGGTGCTCACCAAGGAAGACAAAGAAGGCCGTCTGATCCTCTCCAAGAAGCGTGCTCAGTACGAGCGTGCCTGGGGCGACATCGAGAAGGTCAAGGAAGAAGACGGCGTCGTCACCGGTACTGTCATCGAAGTTGTCAAGGGTGGTCTTATCCTCGACATCGGTCTGCGCGGCTTCCTGCCCGCATCCCTCGTCGAGATGCGCCGCGTGCGCGACCTCGCTCCGTACATCGGTCAGCAGATCGAAGCCAAGATCATCGAGCTGGACAAGAACCGCAACAACGTGGTGCTGTCCCGCCGTGCATGGCTCGAGCAGACCCAGTCCGAGGTCCGCTCCACGTTCCTCAACAAGCTGGAAAAGGGCCAGGTCCGTCCCGGCGTCGTTTCCTCGATCGTCAACTTCGGTGCCTTCGTGGACCTGGGCGGCGTCGACGGCCTGGTTCACGTTTCCGAGCTGTCCTGGAAGCACATCGACCACCCGTCCGAGGTTGTCGAAGTCGGCCAGGAAGTCACCGTCGAGGTTCTCGAGGTCGACCTGGACCGCGAGCGCGTTTCCCTGTCGCTCAAGGCTACGCAGGAAGATCCGTGGCAGACCTTCGCCCGCACCCACGCCCTCGGCCAGGTTGTTCCGGGTAAGGTCACCAAGCTCGTTCCGTTCGGTGCGTTCGTTCGCGTCGAAGACGGCATCGAAGGCCTGGTCCACATCTCCGAGCTCGCCGTGCGCCACGTTGAGCTGGCCGAGCAGGTCGTCTCCGTTGGCGACGAGCTCTTCGTCAAGGTCATCGACATCGACCTCGAGCGCCGCCGCATCTCGCTGTCCCTCAAGCAGGCCAACGAGGGCGTCGACGCCGACAGCACCGAATTCGACCCGGCTCTGTACGGCATGGCCGCAGAGTACGACGAAGAGGGCAACTACAAGTACCCGGAGGGCTTCGACCCGGAGTCCAACGAGTGGCTCGAGGGCTACGAGACCCAGCGCGCCGCTTGGGAGCAGCAGTACGCTGACGCCCAGACCCGTTGGGAAGCCCACAAGAAGCAGGTTGCCCAGCACGCTGCCGACGACGCCGCTGCTGCGACGTCCGGTGACAGCGACTCCGGCACCACCAGCTACTCCTCGGAGCCGGCTGCGTCCGAGTCCAACACCGGTGGCGGCACGCTCGCTTCCGACGAGGCTCTCGCCGCCCTGCGTGAGAAGCTGACCGGCAACTAATTGCCAGCGGCCCGGGTTTCCCGGGCCACACACCGAGGGCCCCTGCACCATGCAGGGGCCCTTGGTGGTTTAAGTGGCGTCTTCAGCCGGCGAGGATCCGGTCCGTGGCGTCGTCCGCCGTGCCGTCGAAATACCGGTCGAGCAGTTGCTGGAATTCCGGTTGCCCGGGATCGGCCCGGAGGAACAGGGTCGCCGAGGACTGCAGCTTGCGGGCGTCGATGCCGCCGAAGATCTGCACGGCGCTGCGGCCGTCGACTTGGAGCACGGCGCGGGCACACTCCAGCAGCCGGGGGCCGAGCACCGGATGCGCCAGATAGGCGCGGGCCTCGTCCAGCGACGCGATGGCATACATGCGCGACGTCGCGCTCATGCCCAGGCCGGCGACCTGCGGGAAGACGAACCACATCCAGTGGCTGCGCTTGGCCCCGGCCTCCAGCTCGGCCAGCGCCTGCCGGTAGGTGCCGCCAGAGTCCTGCGCCGTCACGAACCGCTCCAAGTCATAGTTGCCGCTCATGCCGCTGCTCCCGTCCTTTGCCCTCGGCTGTTTCCTCCCATCGTGGCACACCCAAGTGACTCGCAGCTGAGGCCGTTATCAATGCTCACAACGGCCTCAGCTGCCAGTCAGATGGGTTGAGATCCTAGGGGAGCGGGATCCGGGCCGTGACCCGGGTGCCGTCGTCGGCGAGCGTCGCACCAAGGCCCGCCAGCAGGGACCGGGCCGCGGCGTTGACGGTGGCGGTGTCCGCCGTGAGGACCGCGGCCCCTGTGGCCGCCGCCTGCACCGTGACCAGCCGCAATGCCTCCCGGCCGATGCCCCGGCCGCGCAGGCTCCGGCGCAGCCAGATCCCGGTTTCAAGCACCAGGGAGCCCCCGGCGGTCCCCGGGACAGACACAGCCTTGAGCCGGACGGCACCGGCAAGCGTACCTCCCGCCGTGACCGCCCAGGTTTTCTCCCGGGCCGGCCCCTCCAGCCCGGCTGCCGCGGCCCGGTGGTAGGCGCGGAACCATCGGACGCGGTCCGCATTCCAGCCCGGAGACCCGCCCCCCGGTGGGGTTACCTCGTCGGCGTCCGCATCGTCCTGAGCGACGGCCAGCAGCCGCTTCAGCACGGCCTCCGTAACGTCGAGAAGTGCTACGTCGATGGGTGCCAGGTCAATGGGCGGCACGTCGGTCGGCTCTGCGGCGTCAGGGGAGCGGGACATCGACCCACTCCGTCCCGCCCGGTTGCAGGGAGGCCCCGCCGGCGGTGAGGGCGGCCACCCGCTCCGCGGCCCGGTCCAGCCCGGCGGGATCGTCCGGCAGCGCCAGCCGCAAGACGGTGGCGTGCTGCTCGTAGGCGGCCTCCGTCATCACGAACCCGGCGGCGCGGAGGTCGTTCTCCAGCCTTCCGGCGGTGGCGTGCGGCGCGGCGACGGAGCAGGTCCTGAGCCGCTGCCGGCGCACCATTGGCGCCAGGTCCAGGGCGGCGGACACCGATTCGGAGTAGGCGCGGACCAGGCCGCCGGCGCCCAGCAGGATACCGCCGAAGTAGCGGACCACGACGGCGGTGACGTCGCTGAGGTCCGCGGCGCCCGGGACGGTTTCGCGTTTCAGGAGCGCCTCCAGCATCGGGATTCCGGCGGTGCCGGACGGCTCGCCGTCGTCGCTGGAACGCTGGACGTCCCGGTCGGGGCCCAGCACGAACGCTGAGCAGTGGTGCCGCGCGTCGTGGAATTCCCGCCGCAGCCCGGCGACCACGGCCCGGGCCTGGTCCTCGTCGGCGGTGCGGGCGATCACCGTGATGAAGCGTGAGCGCTTGATCTCCAGCTCGTGCCGGAACTCCGGACCGGCGGGGACGGTGTAGGCGGTGGCCCGGCTCTCCTGGAATTCGGCGTCGTCAGGCACCCGTTCAGTTTAGTCTTGAGGTGTGCTGAAGATCGGTTTGACCGGCGGGATCGCCTCGGGAAAGTCAGTGGTGGCTTCACGGCTGCGCGAGCTCGGCGCCGTCCTGGTCGACGCCGACGCGCTGGCCAGGGAAGTGGTGGAGCCGGGCACGCCGGGGCTCGCGAAGGTGGTGGAGGCGTTCAGCTCCGCGGTGTTGGGACCCGACGGGCGCCTGGACCGGCCCCGCCTCGGCGCCCTCGTGTTCGGCGATCCGGAGCGGCTCGCCGTGCTCAACGGCATCATCCACCCGCTGGTGCGGGAACGGGCCGCGGCCCTCACCGCCGCGGCCCCCGCCGGCGCCGTGCTGGTCCAGGACATCCCGCTGCTGGTGGAGACGGGGCAGGGCGCCCACTTCCACCTCGTGGTGGTGGTCGACGCGCCCGAACCCGTCCGGGTCCGGCGGATGGTGGAGCACCGGAAGATGACCGAGGATCAGGCCCTCAGCCGGATCGCCGCGCAGGCCGGCCGGGAGGAACGCCTGGCCGCCGCCGACGTCGTGCTCGAGAACGCCGGCTCCAAGGACGAACTCCGGGACGCCGTGGACCGGCTCTGGAAGTTCCGCCTCACCCCCTACGCCGACAACCTCAACCGGCGCCGCGTGGCGGCCCGCACCGGTGGCCCCGCGCTGACCCCTGCCAACCCGGACTGGCCGGCGCAGGCCGCCCGGATCATCGCCCGGCTCCGGGTGGCGGCGGGGGAGGAGGCCCTGACGCTGGACCACGTGGGGTCCACCGCCGTGCCCGGTCTGGCGGCCAAGGACGTGCTGGACCTGCAGCTGGGCGTCGCGGACATGGCCGCCGCCGACCGGCTGGCAGCCGCCCTGACCGGCGCGGGTTTCCCGGTCTGGCCGGGCGTCCTCGCCGACCACCCCAAACCCGCGGACGCGGACCCCGGCCAGTGGGGGAAGCGACTGCACGGCAGCGCCGACCCCGGCCGGGCCGTGAACCTCCACCTCCGGGCCGCCGGCTCCCCGGGCTGGCGGTTCGCGCTGTGCTTCCGCGACTGGCTGCGCGACGACGACGGTGCCCGCGCGGCCTACCTCGCGGAGAAGCGCCGCGCCGCGCGCCTGCACGAGGTGGACCGGTCGACCGCCGGGTACGCCGCGGACAAGGAGAACTGGCTGACCGCATACGCCGTTCCCCGGATGGAGGAGTGGGCGGCCCGCACCGGCTGGCAGCCGCCGTCGTACGGCCTCCCCGGGGGCGGCCGTACCGCCCAAAGCTGAATCGGCTGTTCCTGTCGGTGCCCGGCGGTAAATTAGATTCATGAGCCTTGCCCAGGAAATCAACCGTGTCGTGGCGCCCTTCGAAGTCATCAGCGAGTTCAAGCCCGCCGGTGACCAGCCCGCGGCGATCGCCGAACTCACCGAACGGATTACCAACGGCGAGAAGGACGTGGTGCTCCTGGGCGCCACCGGTACCGGTAAGAGCGCGACGACGGCCTGGCTGATCGAGCAGGTCCAGCGGCCCACCCTGGTGCTGGTCCAGAACAAGACCCTCGCCGCCCAGCTGGCCAATGAGTTCCGCGAACTGCTGCCCAATAACGCGGTCGAGTATTTCGTCTCCTACTACGACTACTACCAGCCCGAGGCCTATGTCGCGCAGACGGATACCTTCATCGAAAAGGACTCCTCCATCAACGAGGAGGTCGAACGGCTCCGGCACTCGGCCACCAACGCGCTGCTGACCCGGCGCGACGTCATCGTGGTCGCCACCGTCTCCTGCATCTACGGCCTCGGCACGCCGGAAGAGTACATCTCCGGGATGGTCACGCTCCGCCGGGGCGCCGAGATGAACCGCGATGATTTGCTGCGGAAGTTTGTCTCGATGCAGTACGCGCGCAACGATATCGACTTCCACCGCGGCACCTTCCGGGTCCGCGGCGATACCGTCGAGATCATCCCGATGTATGAGGAACTGGCCATCCGGATCGAGTTCTTCGGCGACGAGATTGAGAACATCCAGACCCTGCACCCGCTCACCGGCGAGGTGCTCCGCGACGAGGATGAGATGTACGTCTTCCCCGCCTCGCACTACGTCGCCGGGCCGGAGCGGATGGGCCGCGCCATCAAGCGGATCGAGGACGAACTCGCCGACCGGCTCAAGGTCCTGGAGAGCCAGAACAAGCTCGTCGAGGCCCAGCGTCTCCGGATGCGCACCACCTACGACCTGGAAATGATGCAGCAGATGGGGTTCTGCAACGGCATCGAGAACTACTCCGCCCACATCGACGGCCGTGAACCGGGCACCGCCCCGCACTGCCTCCTCGACTACTTCCCGGACGACTTCCTGCTGGTCATCGACGAATCCCACGTCACGGTGCCGCAGATCGGCGCCATGTACGAGGGCGACATGTCCCGCAAGCGGAACCTGGTGGACTTCGGCTTCAGGCTGCCCTCCGCCATGGACAACCGGCCGCTGAAGTGGGACGAGTTCCTCGAACGCGTCGGCCAGACCGTGTACCTCTCGGCCACGCCGGGCAAGTATGAACTCGGCAAGGCGGATGGTTTCGTCCAGCAGATCATCCGCCCCACGGGCCTCATCGACCCCGAGGTGATCGTGAAGCCCACCAAGGGCCAGATCGACGACCTGCTCGGCGAGATCAAGACCCGCACGGCCAAGAACGAGCGCGTCCTGGTCACCACGCTGACCAAGCGCATGGCCGAGGACCTCACCGACTACCTCGTGGGCCACGGCGTGAAGGTGGAGTACCTGCACTCCGACGTCGACACGCTGCGCCGCGTCGAGCTGCTGCGCGAGCTGCGGATGGGCGTGTTCGACGTCCTCGTCGGCATCAACCTGCTTCGTGAGGGCCTCGACCTGCCCGAGGTGTCCCTGGTCAGCATCCTGGACGCGGACAAGGAAGGCTTCCTCCGCTCCGCCACCTCACTGATCCAGACCATCGGCCGTGCCGCGCGTAACGTCTCCGGCGAGGTGCACATGTACGCGGACAAAATCACCGACTCGATGGCGCAGGCCATCGACGAGACGAACCGCCGCCGCGCCATCCAGGTTGCCTACAACAAGGACCACGGCATCGACCCGCAGCCGCTGCGGAAGAAGATCGCCGACATCACGGACCAGCTGGCCAAGGAGGATGCGGACACCCGCGAATTGCTCGCCAGCGCCGGAAAGGGCAAGGGCAAGAACGGCGGCAAGGGCGGAGCGAAGGTCCGCGCCGACGGCCTCGCCGCGGCGCCCGCGGAGGACCTGGTGGGCCTGATCGAACAGCTCACCGAGCAGATGCACGCCGCCGCCGGCGAGCTGCAGTTCGAGCTCGCCGCCCGGCTCCGGGACGAGGTCGGCGACCTCAAGAAGGAGCTCCGGCAGATGCAGTCGGCAGGTCACGCCTGAGGTAAACTGGGAGGCACGTAGGGGAGTATCCCAAAGCGCTACGATCGTCAGCACGCATGGCACGGACGCCATGCCGGACGTAGCGGGCACCACACCAGATCCAGGAACGCGTTCCTGGCCGCCGTGGGGCCGGAGAGACTTACACCGCTGAGTCATGCCCTCCGAAAGGTTTCTACGTGCCTGAACTTCCCCTCTGGTTTGAGATCGGCTCCTTCGCCGTCCTCGGCCTGATCCTTGCCATCGACCTGCTGCTGGTCCTGAAGCGGCCGCACGAGCCGTCGATGAAGGAAGCCGGCCTCTGGGTCTCGTTCTACATCGGCCTGGCGCTGCTGTTCGCGGGCGCCATGTTCCTCTTCACCGGCCCCGAGTACGGCGGCCAATTCGTCTCCGGCTGGGTCACCGAGTACAGCCTGAGCATCGACAACCTGTTCGTGTTCATCATCATCATGGCGCGCTTCTCGGTGCCCCGGAAATACCAGCAGGAAGTCCTGATGGTGGGCATCATCATCGCCCTGATCCTGCGCGGCATCTTCATCATGCTCGGCGCGATCGTCATCGAGCAGTTCAGCTGGGTGTTCTACATCTTCGGCGCGTTCCTTCTCTGGACCGCCTGGAAGCAGGCCCAGGACGAGGGTGAGGACGAAGAGGACCGGGAGAACCCGCTGATCGCAAGGATCCGCCGCGTCCTGCCGATGTCCGAGAAGTTCGACGGCGGCAAGATCCGCACCGTGGTGGACGGCAAGAAGGTCTTCACCCCCATGGTGATCGTCTTCGTCACCATCGGCCTGACCGACCTCCTCTTCGCGGTGGACTCCATCCCGGCGATCTTCGGCCTGACGCAGAGCGCGTTCATCGTCTTCACCGCCAACCTGTTCGCCCTGATGGGCCTGCGCCAGCTGTACTTCCTGCTGGGCGGCCTGATGACCCGGCTGGTCTACCTCAAGCACGCGCTCTCGGTGATCCTGGCCTTCATCGGCGTCAAGCTGGTCCTGCACGCCATGCACGTCAACGAGCTGCCCTTCATCAACGGCGGCCGGCACATCGAATGGGCCCCGGAGATCCCCACCTTCGTCTCCCTCGGCGTCATCGTCGGCACCATCATCATCGCCGTCGTCGCCAGCCTCTACAGCTCCAAGGCCACCACGGCCAAGCTGGACGCCCGGCTCGAGGAAGACTCCCGCAAGAGCCTCACCGACGCCGAGTAGCGCCGACCCAGTACCGGCTAGCGCCGGTCGCGCTGGCAACAATGCCCGGGGAAGCCAGCGCTTCCCCGGGCATTGTTGTGCCCAGGCTGTGCCGGGCGGTGTCAGGCCGTGTGGGCCCGTGCCATCCCCAGCAGGCGGCCGAAGATCGCCTCGCCGTCGTCGGCAATGCCGTCGTGGTGGAACTCGTCCGTCTCCCAGACCTGCAGCCCGCGCACCGCGCGGGCGGTTTCCAGCGACAGGTCGCGGTCCACGTAGATGTCGTCGGTGTAGACGGCGGCCGCGACCGGCACCGTGGTGGCGGCCAGTCGGTCCAGGTCGTACAGCGGCGCCCAGTCGTCCTTCTCTGCCAGCAGGGCGGCGACGGCGCGCAGCGGCTCCAGCGCCGGGTCCTGCTCGAAGTACCAGGGGTAGACCATCTCGCCGGTGAGCAGCGGGGCCGGCACGTCCGGGCGGAACTCTGGGTGGTCCTGCAGCACCCGCAGCGCCGCCCAGTCCGTCGCCTCGCCCTGGCCGTAGATGGATTCGTGCATCAGCGCGTAGAGCGGGTTGGCGGCGCGGGTGACCAGGCCGCGGACCTGCTCCAGGAAGGTGTCGGAGAGCCGGTCGCCGTCGGGAGTGGCGGTGAAGGCGTCCTCCAGCAGGTGGTGGAGGCCGTCCACGCGGGTGTTGCCGCCCAGGAAGGAACCCACCATCTGGAACCGCTCCACCGTCAACGGGCTGCCGTCCGCCAGCACCTCCGGCGTCTCCCGCAGGTGCCGGGCGATCCGGTTCACGGTCTCCCGGTCCTCCGGGTACCAGCCGAAGTATTCGGCGTTGCGGGCGGCGACCCGGCGGAACGTGGCCTGGTAGACCCGGTCCGCGGGGCCGGTGAGGGGAGCGAGGCCCCCGGTGATCAGCACCTCGCGCAGACCCTCCGGGGCGAAGGACAGGTAGGTCAGGGCGCAGAAACCTCCGTAGCTCTGCCCGTAAATGGTCCACGGCGCCGCGCCGAGGGTCCGGCGGATCGCCTCGGCGTCGGCCACGATCGAGTCGGCGCGCAAGTGGGTTAGGTACTCGGCCTGGTCCCGGTCGCTGCCCCGCAGCGGCAGGGTGTGCCGGTCCGCGGGGGAGGACAGGCCGGTGCCGCGCTGATCCAGCATGAGAATCCGGAAGTCCTTGGCCGCGGCCTTGCCCCAGCCGCCCAGGGACGGGAACCGGTTGCCGCGGCCGCCGGGGCCGCCCTGCAGGAAGAGCAGCCAGGGCAGCTCCTGCGCCTGCTCCTCGGTGTGGTCGGCGGAGACGTACTCGCGGGCGAAGACAGTGATGGTCTCGCCCGCGGGATCCGCATGGTCCAGGGGGACCTCGAAGTAGTGTTCGGTGGTGCGCATCCCCCGGTAGCTGTGCCGGCCCTTGACCACGTGCGGGACGGAGCCGGACTCGAGGACGGGCAGCGGGGCGTGCGCGGCGGGTGCCGGGGCCACGGTGTCAGCCACGGGCCGCCTCCGCGCGGGAACCGAACCCTGCCAGGGCGTCGCCGGTGAGCCGGAAGGTGGACCATTCGTCCATCGGCGCCGCGCCGAGGTTCCGGTAGAACGCGATCGAGGGCTCATTCCAGTCCAGGACGCTCCACTCCACCCGGGCGTAGCCGCGTTCGACGGCGGTGGCAGCCAGGTGCTGCAGCAGGGCCTTGCCGTGCCCGGCGCCGCGGGCCTCCGGCTTGACGTACAGGTCCTCGAGGTAGATCCCGTGGACGCCCTCCCAGGTGGAGTAGTTCAGGAACCACAGAGCGAATCCCTGCACCTCGCCCGCCTCGTTCTCGGCCATGGTGGCGAAGACCCGCGGGTTCTCCCCGAACAGCACTTCGGTGAGCATGTCAGGGGTGTTCCGGACCGCGTCCGGCTCCTTTTCGTAGATGGCCAGGTCGTGGATCATCTGCAGGATGGCGGGGACGTCGGAGGCGGCCGCGGGCCGGATTACAGTCATGGACTGCAGTTTACTAGCGGCTACAGACGGTTAACGTCGGTCACGCGCACCACCGCGCTGCCGGCCTCGTCGGAGGCGGCGAGGTCCACCTCGGCGGAGATGCCCCAGTCGTGGTTGCCCTCCGGATCGTCGAAGATCTGCCGGACCTTCCAGCGGCCCGGCTCCTCGGTGATGATCAGCAGCCCGGGTCCGCGCGCGTCCGGCCCGGTGCCGATGTCGTTGTGTTCGTCGAAGTAGTCGTCCAGGGCGTCCTCCCAGCGCTCGGCGTCCCAGCCGGCGGCGCCGTCGAGCTCCCCGAGTTCGGTGGCGGCCTCGTCCGCGAAGAGCTCAACGCGGCGGAACATCTCATTCCGCACCATCACCCGGAAGGCCCGGACGTTGGATGTCAGCGACGGCGGCGGGGGAGGGGGAGCGTCGTGCGGGGTGGGCGCGGCGCCGGAGGTGAGTTCCTCCCATTCGTCCAGCAGGCTGGAGTCGACCTGCCGGACCAGCTCGCCGAGCCACGCGATCAGGTCCTCGAGGTCCTCGCGCAGGGCGTCCTGCGGCACGGTCTGTCGGAGCGCCTTGAAGCCGTCCGCCAGGTAGCGGAGCACGATCCCCTCGGAGCGGGCCAGGCCGTAGAACTGGACGAACTCGCCGAAGTTCATGGCCCGTTCGTACATGTCGCGGATGACGGACTTGGGTGCGAGTTCGAAGTCGCCGATCCAGGGCGCGGCCTTGCGGTAGACGTCGAACGCCTCGCCGAGGATTTCGGCCAGCGGCTGCGGGTAGGTGACTTCCTCCAGCATGGCCATCCGCTGGTCATAGTCGATCCCGTCCGCCTTCATCGCGGCGACGGCCTCGCCGCGGGCCTTCTTCTGCTGCGCGGAGAGGATCTGCCGCGGCTTCTCCAGCGTCGATTCGATCACCGAGACAACGTCCAGGGCGTACGACGGCGACTCCGGGTCCAGCAGGTCCAACGCCGCCAGGGCGAAGGGGGAGAGCGGCTGGTTCAGTGCGAAGTTGGCCTGCAGGTGCACGGTCAGCCGGACCGACCGGCCGTCCGGGCCCTGCTCGGCGGCCGGGATCCGCTCGACGACGCCCGCCGCCAGGAGCTCGCGGTAGATGCCGAGAGCGCGCTTCATCAGCTTCAGCTGCGCGGGCCTCGTTTCGTGGTTCTCGGTCAGCAGCCGGCGGGCGGCCTGGAAGGGATCGCCGGGGCGTTCCATCAGGTTCATCAGCATCGCGTGCGTGACGGTGAAGCTGGAGACCAGGGGATCCGGCACGGACTCGACCAGCCGCTGGAAGGTCGGCTCACCCCAGGACACGAAGCCCTCGGGCGGCTTCTTCTTGACCACCTGGCGGAGCTTCTTCTGGTCGTCGCCGAACTTGGCGGTGGCCTTGGCCATCGCCTTGACGTTCTCGATCACGTGCTCGGGCGCCTGGACCACCACGGTGCCGGCGGTGTCGTAGCCTGCGCGGCCCGCGCGTCCGGCGATCTGATGGAATTCGCGCGAGTTCAGCAGACGGGTGCGGACGCCGTCGTACTTGCTCAAGGCGGTGAGCAGCACGGTGCGGATGGGAACGTTAATGCCCACGCCCAGGGTGTCCGTGCCGCAGATGACCTTCAGCAGCCCCGCCTGCGCCAGCTGCTCCACCAGGCGGCGGTACTTGGGCAGCATGCCCGCGTGGTGGACGCCGATGCCGTGCCGGACCAGCCGGTTCAGCGTCTTGCCGAACCCGGGCGCGAACCGGAAGCCGGCAATGAGTTCGGCGATCCGGTCCTTTTCCTCCCGGGTGCAGACGTTGATGCTCATCAGCGTCTGGGCCCGGTCGATCGCCTCCAGCTGGCTGAAGTGCACCACGTACACCGGGACCTGTTTCGTGGAGAGCAACTCCTCCAGGGTCTCGTGCACCGGCGTCTGCTGGTAGTAGAAGTGCAGCGGGATGGGCCGCTCCGCGGAGCTGACCGTGGTGGTGGGGCGGCCGGTCAGGTCGGTGATGCCGGTTTCGAAGCGGCTGACGTCGCCGAGGGTCGCGGACATCAGCAGGAACTGGGCCTGCGGCAGTTCCAGCAGCGGCACCTGCCACGCCCAGCCGCGCTGGGGGTCCGAATAGAAGTGGAACTCGTCCATGATCACGGAGCCGAGTTCGGCGGCCGAGCCCTCCCGGAGGGCGATGTTGGCCAGGATCTCGGCCGTGCAGCAGATGATCGGGGCATCCTGGTTGACGCCGGAGTCGCCGGTGATCATGCCGACGTTCTCGGCGCCGAAGATGTCGCAGAGCGCGAAGAACTTCTCGGAGACCAGGGCCTTGATCGGGGCGGTGTAGTAGCTGCGCTGTCCGCGGGCCATCGCCTGGTAATGGGCGGCAATCGCTACCAGCGATTTACCCGAACCGGTGGGGGTGGCGAGGATGACGTTGGCCCCGGAGGCCAGTTCCATGACGGCCTCGTCCTGGGCGGGGTAGAGGGCGATTCCGCGGCTCTCCGTCCACTCGACGAAGCGGGTGTAAAGCTCGTCCGGGTCCACACCCGCGCCGCCTGAAACGCGGGCGGCCGGGGCGGGGAGCTGATCTACGAGTTTCATTGCCTTCCAGCTTAGTGCCGCGGCCGTCGGGCGGGATTCCGCACCGGCGCAGCAAACACTTGAACATTCAACTGCAGCGGCGTAGTTTTAGTTGTAGCTTCAACTTATCAATTCGATCCCGGCAGAACAGAACCCCATGAAAAACCTCCTGGCACGCCTCTTTGGAAAGAAGAACCCCATGACTGACATCACCATCATCGGCAACGGCTCCATGGCCCGTGGCATTGCCACCCGCGCCCTCGCTGCCGGCCGCACCGTCGAAATCCTTGGCCGGGACGCGGACAAGGCCCGGACGCTGGCTGGTGAACTCGGCGCAGGCGTCGGCCACGGCAGCATCGGGAGCGCCCCCGCCGGCGGCCTCCTCGTCCTCGCGGTTCCGTTCGACGCCGCCAGGGACGTGGTGGAGAGCTATGGCGCCGCCCTGGCCGGCAAGGTCATCGTTGACATCACGAACCCCGTCAACTTCGAGACCTTCGACTCCCTCGTGGTCGCCCCGGGCAGCTCCGCGGCCGAGGAAATTGCCGCCCTGGCCCCCGCCGGTGCGCCCGTCGTCAAGGCCTTCAACACCACCTTCGCCGGAACCCTCATGACCGGCCAGTCCGCCGGGCAGCCGCTGGACGTCTTCATCGCCGGCGACGACGAGGCGGCCACCGCCGCCGTCGCCCGCTTCGTCAGCGACGCCGGCATGCGGCCCCTCGCCGTCGGACCGCTCAAGCGCGCCCGCGAACTCGAAGGCTTCCAGTTCGTCCTCATGACCATGCAGGCCAGCCCCGCGTTCCCCGACTTCACCTGGGACACCGGCCTGAAGGTGACGAAGTAAATGACGGACACCTATCCGGCGCCGGTGGTGGCGACCGCAGGGTCCGCAGACCCGAAGGCACCACTCGTGGTCCTGCTGCACGGCCGGGGATCGAACGAACGCGACATCCTGGGCCTGGCCGGCGCGTTGCCCGAGGGCGCCGCCTATGCCGCCGTGCGGGCCCCCATCGCCGAGGGCGGCGGCTATGCCTGGTTCGCCAACCGCGGCATCGGACGGCCCGTAGCCGAATCCCTGGCCGGGACCATGGCCTGGTTCCGGACATGGTTGGACGGGGCCGCCCCGGCCGGCCGCCCCGTGGTGCTGGTGGGCTTCAGCGGCGGCGCCGCCTTCGCCGGCGGCCTGCTGCTCTCCGACCCGGTCCGCTACGCCGGCGCGGCCATCCTCTACGGGACGCTGCCCTTCGACGCCGGAGTCCCCGTGACCCCTGGCCTGCTCGACGGGACGCCCGTCTTCGTGGCCCAGGGCGAGCAGGACCGGGTGATCCCCGCGGAACTGCTCGACCGCACCTGGCGGTACTTGCGGGGCGAATCATCCGCGGCCGCCCGCTCCCGGCGCGACCCGGGCGGCCACGGCATCTCGCCCCGGACCCTGGCGGAGCTGGGCTCCTGGATCGCGGACCTCACGGCGGGCGCCGCGCGGACCACGGACCGTGACGCCCCGGCGGCCCCCGCCCGGGCTTAGGCTTCCCCTGGAAGAACACTGCGGGTGAAAGAACACTGCGGTTAAAGAGCATCGCGAGGCGGGGGAACTCATGAAGTGGGATGCGGCCAAGTATGCACAGTTCGGCGACCACCGGGACCGGCCCTTCTTCGACCTGACCGGGCGGATCCGGGCCGAAGCGCCGCGGCAGGTGGTGGACCTCGGCTGCGGACCGGGCAACCTGACGGCTGCCCTCGCCGCCCGCTGGCCAGGTGCCGACGTGGTGGGTATCGACTCCTCACCGGAGATGCTGGAACGTGCAGCGGCGCTGGCCGGCGGCGGCCTCCGCTTCGAGCGGGCCGACATCGCCGGCTGGCAGCCCGGTCCGGAAACCGACGTCGTGGTCACCAACGCGGCCCTGCAATGGGTCCCGGGCCACCGCGGGCTGCTGGAGGGCTGGCTGGCCGCGCTCCGCCCCGGCGCGTGGTTCGCCCTCCAGGTCCCGGGCAACTTCGATGCCCCCTCGCACGCGCTGATGCGCTCCCTGGCCGGGACGGGGGAGTGGGCCGAGCCGCTCGCCGGAGTCCTCCGGCACGACGACGTCGTGGGCCAGCCCGCCGACTACCTGAAGCTGATGCTTGATGCCGGCTGCGACGCGGACGTCTGGGAGACCACCTACTTGCAGGTGCTTCAGGGCCCGGACGCCGTCCTGGAGTGGGTCCGCGGCACGGGGCTGCGGCCGGTTCTCGCCGCACTCGACGGCCCGGACGCCGAACGCTTCGAGGCGCAGTACGGAGCGATGCTCCGGGAGGCCTACCCGCGGGGGCCGCACGGGACGGTCTTCGAGTTCCGCAGGGTCTTCGCCGTCGCCCGCAAGCGCGGCGGTTCCCTCCTCGATTGACGGATGTGACACGCCGTGTGACAACTTCCGCTGAGTCGTAGGCATACAATGACAAAGCGGTCTGGGGGCGGCCGCGCGACTCTCCGCTTCCGGGTACCTTTCCGCCGCCAGGCCGGGGGACGGTACCGGCCCGGCGGGCGACGGCTACGACGTCCGCCATCACGCTGCGTGACCCGACGTTGGAGGTTCTATGCTGTTTGCCCTGATCAGACGGGCGCTGGCCGCGCATCGGGGCGCGGTCGCGGCCATCATCGGGCTTCAGCTGCTCCAGACCACCGCCAACCTGCTCCTTCCCACCCTGAATGCGGCGATCATCGACCAGGGGATCGTCGCCGGCGACACCCCGGCCATCCCGCGCCTGGGGGCCGTCATGGCCGCCGTCGCCGCGGTGCAGGTGGTCACGGCCCTCGCCGCAGGCTACCTCGGCGCCGTCGTCGCCATGCGGGTCGCCCGGGACCTGCGCAGCGACCTCTTCGCCACCGTGCAGACCTTCTCCTCGCAGGACATCGCCGGCTTCGGCGCGTCCAGCCTGGTCACCCGGGCCACCAACGACGTCGTCCAGATCCAGAACCTCACCCTGCTGGTCCTGACAATGCTGGTGGCGGCGCCCGCCAGCTTCGTCGGCGGCATCGTGCTGGCGGTTCACCAGGACGTGGCGCTTTCCGGCATCGTGGTCGCCGTCATCCCGCTCCTGGCAGCGATCATGTTCCTGATCGTCCGCCGGCTGATCCCGCTCTACCGGGCGGGCCAGCAGCTCATCGACCGCGCCGGCCGGACGCTGCGGGAGCAAATCATCGGTGCCAACGTGATCCGCAGCTTCGTGCGGCAGGAGCACGAGATGCGGCGCTTCGGCGCGGTCAACCGGGACCTCACCCGGAACAACCTGGATTCGGCGCTGTTGGTGGCCGGGATGAATCCCCTGATCATGATCGTGGTGAACCTGTCATCCGTGGCGGTCGTCTGGTTCGGCGGGCACCGGATTGCCGCCGGGCAGATGAAGGTGGGCGCCCTGGCCGCGTTCATCGCCTACATCCTGCAGATCATGATCGCGATCGTCATGGCCATGTATGTGTTCACTACGGCGCCCCGGGCTGCCGTCTGCGCCGAACGGATCCGGGCGGTGCTGGACACCGAGCCGTCCATCGCCGACCCCCGCACCGCCGTCGTCGGCGCTGCAGTCCGGACGGTCGAACCCCGCGCCGCCGCCGGGACGGTCGAGTTCCGCGACGTCGGCTTCGCCTATCCGGGGGCAGAGAAGCCCGTGCTCTCCGGGATCAGCTTCACGGCCCGCCCCGGCACCACGACCGCGGTCATCGGCGCCACCGGCAGCGGGAAGACCACGCTGGTGAACCTCCTGCCACGCTTCCTGGATCCGACGCACGGCACCGTCTTCCTGGGCGGGGCCGACATCGCCACGCTGCCCCTGGACCAGCTGCGCGGCAGGATTTCGCTGGTGCCGCAGCACTCCCACCTTTTCGGCGGGACCGTGGCGCGGAACCTCCGGGTGGGCGGGCTCGACGCCACCGACGCCGAACTGTGGGAGGCGCTGGAGGCTGCGCAGGCCGACGTCTTCGTCCGCGAACTCGACGGCGGGCTCGACGCCCCGCTCAGCCAGGGCGGCGGCAACCTCTCCGGCGGCCAGCGGCAGCGGCTCTGCATCGCCCGGGCCCTGCTCCGCCACGCCGACATCTACCTCTTCGACGACAGCTTCTCGGCCCTGGACTACGGCACCGACCACCGGCTGCGCCGCGCCCTGCAACCCCTGCTGGCGGACGCCACCGTGCTGGTGGTGGCCGAACGGGTGGCCAGCATCGCGGACGCGGACACCATTCTCGTGCTGGAGGAGGGGCGGGTCAGCGCGCAGGGCAGCCACGACGCGCTGCTGGCCGGCTCCCCGGCGTACCGGGACATCGCCGCCTCCCAGCTGATCCTGGCGGACAGCCTGTGACCGCCGACGGCGCCGCCGACACGGCCGTCACCCCGCCGCCCCCGCCGCGGCGGCGGACGGCAGCCCGGCTGCTCGGACTGCTCCGGCCCGTGCGGCTCAGGATGGCAGGCGTCGTCGCGGCAACCTGCGGCTTCGCCGCCCTGAACGTCGCCGCACCGAAGTACCTGGGCGACGCCACCGACATCGTGGTCCGCGGCGTCATGGGCCGGGGCTTCGACGAGGCGCACCTGGGCCGGCTGCTGCTGGCGGTGTCGCTGATGTACCTCGGCGCCTCCGTCTTCAGCTGGATCCAGGGCGCCCTCACCGCCACCGCCGTGCAGCGGCTCAGCTACGGCCTCCGGGCCGCCGTCGAACGCAAGGTCCACGTCCTGCCGTCCGCCCACTTCGAGGGCCAGCACCGCGGCGACGTGCTGAGCCGGGCCACCAACGACGTCGACAACGTCTCCCAGTCCCTGAACCAGCTGCTCAACCAGTTGATCATGTCCGTCCTGATGCTCACCGGGGCGCTGACCATGATGATCTGGCTTTCGCCGCTGCTGGCGCTCATCGCGCTCGTCTCCGTGCCGGTGTCCACCCTGGTCACCGTCCTGGTGGCTCGCCGGTCGCAGGCGCACTTCGGCGAACAGTGGAGCAGCACGGGCGCCGTCCAGGCCCACCTCGAGGAATTCTTCTCCGGGCACGAGGTGGTCAAGGCCTTCGGCCGCCAGGAGGCCGCCGCCACGGTCTTCCGCGCCGGGAACGAGCGGCTCTACCGGGCCGCCTCCAGCGCGCAGTACCTCTCCGGGATGGTGCAGCCGCTGATGCTGTTCGTCGCCAACCTCAACTACATCGCCGTCGCCGTCATCGGGGCACTCCAGGTGGCCGCGGGAACCATGAGCATCGGCGGTGTCCAGGCCTTCATCCAGTTCAGCAGGCTCTTCAGCCAGCCGATGGGGCAGATCGGCGGCATGCTCACCCTGATCCAGTCCTGCCTGGCCTCCGCCGGGCGCGTCTTCGCCCTGCTCGACGCGGACGAAATCCCCGCCGACACCGGAGAAGTCGCCGTGCCAGCCGGCACCGGCAACGCCGCCCTTCCGGCCGGACGGATCCGCTTCGAGGGGGTCAGCTTCGGCTACCGCCCGGACGCACCGGTGGTCCGCGACCTCAGCTTCACGGCCGAACCCGGCCAGACGGTGGCGATCGTCGGCCACACCGGCGCCGGGAAGACCACGGTGGTCAACCTCCTGATGCGCTTCTACGAGCCCGACGCCGGCCGCATCACCATCGACGGCGTCGACATCGCGGAGCTGCCCAGGGACGTCCTCCGGGCGGGCATCGGAACCGTCCTGCAGGACGCCTGGCTCTTCACCGGCACCATCCGGGACAACATCGAGTACGGCCGGCCCGGCGCCCCCGACGCGGACATCATCGCCGCAGCGCAGGCCAGCCACGTCGACCCGTTCGTCCGCGCCCTCCCGGACGGGTACGCCACCGTCCTCGGCAACGACGGCGGCTCGCTCAGCCGCGGCCAGCGCCAGTTGATCTCGATCGCCCGCACCCACCTGGCCGGCGGCAGCATCCTGGTCCTGGACGAGGCCACCAGCTCCGTGGACAGCAGGACCGAGCTGCAGATCCGGGAAGCGATGGCACGGCTCCGGGAGGACCGGACCAGCTTCGTGATTGCCCACCGCTTGTCCACCGTCCGGGACGCTGATCTAATTCTCGTCATGGACCAAGGACGCGTCGTTGAGCAGGGCACCCACCAGGAACTGACCGGACGGGGAGGCCACTACGCCGCGCTGTGCCGCGCCCAGTTCGCCGGGCTGCCGGCCGCCGCGGACGCCCTGGAGTCCGGCCGGTGACGCCTCCGTCCGCCGGCACGGCCGCCTTTCCGGGCACCTGGAAGCCCAGCACCGCCAGCTCCGTCCCGCTGTTCGAGCAGCTGCGGCTGAACATCATCGAACGGGCCGACGACGGCACGCTCGCCCCCGGAACCCGGCTCCCCGCCGTCCGCAGCCTGGCCGCCGAGCTGGGCGTCGCGCCGCACACCGTGGCCCGCGCCTACAAGGAACTCGAGGCCGCCGGCGTCGTCAGCACCCAGGGCCGCAACGGCACGGTGGTCTGCGCGCGGGACGAGGCCTGGGGGTCCCTCGCCGAGTCCGCCGCCGACTACGCCGCCGCCGCGCGGGCCAAGGGCGCCAGCTTCGCCGAGGCGGTCCAGCTGCTCGCCGCCGCGTACGACCGCCACTGAGCGGCGTTGAGCGCCCCTGACCGGGGTGCCCTAGCACACGCACCGCCCGAATAGCGATTCGAAGAAGTTTTCGATTAGCATGGTAAGCGTGCCTAAAGCCGTAGCTGAAGAACCCGCCGTCGTTATCCAGCCTGACGCCACCGCGCCGGAGCCCGGAAAAGCCGTGTCCCGGACCGAAGGAAAGACGGCCCGGGTGGCCACCGCGGTGCCGGAACGGCCCGACCTGTCCCGCCTGGTGGTGAAGGGCGCCCGCGAGCACAACTTGCGCAACGTTGACCTGGACCTGCCGCGCGACGCGATGATCGTCTTCACCGGCCTCTCCGGCTCCGGCAAGTCCTCCCTGGCGTTCGACACCATCTTCGCCGAGGGCCAGCGCCGCTATGTCGAGTCGCTCTCCGCCTATGCCCGGCAGTTCCTGGGCCAGGTGGACAAGCCCGACGTCGACTTCATCGAGGGCCTCTCGCCCGCGGTCTCGATCGACCAGAAGTCCACCAGCAAGAACCCCCGCTCCACCGTGGGCACCATCACCGAGATCTACGACTACATGCGCCTGCTCTGGGCCCGTGTGGGGCGCCCGCACTGCCCGGTCTGCGGCGAGCCCGTCACCAAGCAGACCCCGCAGCAGATCGTGGACCAGCTGCAGGAACTGCCCGAGGGTACCCGGTTCCAGGTCCTTGCGCCCGTGGTCCGCGGCCGTAAGGGCGAATTCGTCGAGCTCTTCAAGGAGCTCAGCGCCAAGGGCTACTCCCGTGCCCGGGTGGACGACAAGCTGGTCCAGCTCAGCGACCCGCCCAAGCTGGGCAAGCAGTTCAAGCACACCATCGAGGTGGTGGTGGACCGCCTGGTGGTGAAGGAAGGCATCCGCCAGCGCCTGACCGACTCGGTGGAGACCGCCCTGGGGCTCGCCGAGGGCCGCGTCCTGGCAGAGTTCGTGGACCTCGACGCCGATGATCCCGAGCGGATCCGCGCGTTCTCCGAGCACCTCGCCTGCCCCAACGAGCACCCCCTCGCGCTGGACGAGATCGAGCCCCGCTCCTTCTCCTTCAACAACCCGTTCGGTGCCTGCTCGGTCTGCAGCGGCATCGGCACCCGGCTCGAGGTGGACGAGGAACTCATCGTCCCCAACCCCGAGCTGTCCCTGGCCGAGGGAGCCATCGCCCCCTGGTCGATGGGCGCCGCCACCACCGAATACTGGATTCGTCTCCTCAGCGGCCTCGCCAAGGACGTCGGCTTCTCCATGACCACGCCCTGGGAGAAACTCTCCAAGGATGCCCGCCAGACCGTCCTGCACGGCAAGGACCACAAGGTGGTCGTGCAGTACCGCAACCGCTTCGGCCGGGAACGCAAGTACAGCACCGGCTTCGAGGGCGTCGTGCAGTACGTGCACCGCAAGCACACCGAGACGGATTCCGACTCGGCCCGCGACCGGTACGAGGAATACATGCGGCAGGTCCCGTGCCCGGCCTGCAATGGCGCGCGCCTGAACCCGGCCTCGCTGTCCGTGCTGATCAACGGCAAGTCCATCGCCGAGGTCGCCGCCCTGCCGATGCGCGAGTGCGCCCACTTCCTGGACACCCTGGTGCTCACCGGCCGCGAGGCCCAGATCGCCAACCAGGTGCTCAAGGAGATCCAGGCCCGCCTGACCTTCCTGCTGGACGTCGGCCTCGAATACCTGAACCTGGAACGGTCCTCGGGCACCCTGTCCGGCGGCGAGGCCCAGCGCATCCGCCTGGCCACCCAGATCGGCTCCGGCCTGGTGGGCGTGCTCTACGTCCTCGACGAGCCCTCGATCGGCCTGCACCAGCGCGACAACCGCCGGCTCATCGAAACCCTCACCCGGCTCCGGGACCTCGGCAACACCCTGATCGTGGTCGAACACGACGAGGACACCATCCACGAGGCCGACTGGGTGGTGGACATCGGACCGGGCGCCGGCGAGCACGGCGGAAAGGTGGTCCACTCCGGCTCCTACCAGGACCTGCTGAAGAACACCGAGTCCCTCACCGGCGACTACCTCTCCGGCCGGAAGGCCATCGCGGTGCCGAAGAAGCGCCGCAAGTACGACAAGAAGCGCGAGCTGAAGGTCGTCGGGGCCAAGGAAAACAACCTCCTCAACGTAGACGCCTCCTTCCCGCTGGGGCTCTTCACCGCAGTCACCGGCGTCAGCGGCTCCGGCAAGTCCACGCTGGTCAACGAGATCCTCTACAAGGTCCTCGCAACCAAGCTCAACGGCGCCAAGCAGGTGGCCGGCCGGCACAAGACCGTCCAGGGCCTCGAGCACCTGGACAAGGTGGTCCACGTCGACCAGAGCCCCATCGGCCGCACGCCCCGGTCCAACCCGGCCACGTACACCGGCGTCTTCGACCACATCCGGAAGCTCTTCGCCGAGACCACGGAGGCCAAGGTCCGCGGCTACCTGCCCGGCCGGTTCTCCTTCAACGTCAAGGGCGGCCGTTGCGAGGCTTGCTCCGGCGACGGCACCCTGAAGATCGAGATGAACTTCCTGCCGGACGTCTACGTCCCCTGCGAGGTCTGCCACGGCGCCCGCTACAACCGGGAAACGCTCGAGGTCCACTACAAGGGCAAGACCATCGCGGACGTGCTGAACATGCCGATCGAGGAGGGCGCGGAGTTCTTTGCCGCGTTCTCGCCGATCGCCCGGCACCTGCGCACCCTGGTCGACGTCGGCCTCGGCTACGTGCGGCTGGGCCAGCCGGCCACCACCCTCTCCGGCGGCGAGGCGCAGCGCGTCAAGCTGGCAGCGGAACTGCAGAAGCGCTCCAACGGCCGCAGCGTCTACGTCCTGGACGAGCCGACCACCGGCCTGCACTTCGAGGACATCCGCAAGCTCCTCATGGTGCTGCAGGGCCTCGTGGACAAGGGCAACACCGTGATCACCATCGAGCACAACCTTGACGTGATCAAAAGTGCGGACTGGATCGTGGACCTGGGTCCCGACGGAGGCTCCGGCGGCGGGCGGATCGTCGCCTCCGGCACCCCGGAACAGGTTGCCAAGTCCAAGGACAGCCACACCGCGGCGTTCCTCGCCGAAATCCTCGGCTAGCCCCTTCTCGACGCATCAAGAGGCTGTCGACACGCAAATGCCCTGCCGCACCCGGAATTCCGGGCGCGACAGGGCATTTGTGCGTCGAACGACACCCGTGGCAGCGTGCCGCACGGGATCCGGCCTCCGGTTAACCGTTCGTCTGGACGAATTTCGGCCTTCCGGCCCCTCGTGAGAAACTAGGGCCCGTGATGCCAACCCCCGTGCCCGTGATCTTCGACCTGGACGGCACCCTGGTGGACCCGGCCGGCGGCATCACCGGAGGCATCGCCGCCGCCCTGCGGCAGCTCGGGATGCCCGTTCCGGGCCCCGCCGACCTGGACGCGATGGTGGGCCCCAAGCTCAGCCACTCCCTGCTGGAGATCGCCGGCGTCCCCGCCGACCGGCTCGAGGACGTCATCCGGCTCTACCGGGCGCACTACCTCGCCGAGGGCATTGCCCGGAGCCGGGTCTACGACGGGATCCGCGAACTGCTGGAGACCTTCGCCGCCGACGGCCGGCCCGCCGCGGTCGCCACCCAAAAACCCGAGCACCTGGCCCGGATCGTCCTGGACCACCACGGCCTGACCGGTTTGTTCCACACCATCCGGGGCTCCGCCGCGGACGAGTCCGCCTCCGCGCACGGACCGGCCGGGAAGGCCGGGATCGTCGCCGCCGCCCTCGCCGACCTCGGCACCGGCTACGCCGTCATGGTGGGGGACCGCGCCCAGGACGTCGCCGGAGCGGCTGCCAACGGCCTGGAGTGCATCGGGGTAGGCTGGGGTTTTGCGCTCGACGGCGAACTCGCCGGGGCGGGCGCGGTGGCGGTCGTGCACAGCACCTCCGACCTAACCGACACGATTACCCGGCTGGACGCCGTCCGGACCGGTGCCCTGCAGGCCCTGAACGAGGTGCACACCGATGGCAATGTTTGACGCGATCCGCTGGACCACGCGGGGGCTGGTCAGCTCGACCTGCCGCCCCACGGTCATCGGACTCGAGAACGTCCCCACCACGGGACCGTTCATCGTGGCGCCGAACCATCTGTCCTTCCTGGACAGCGTGATCGTCCAGGCCCTCATGCCGCGGCCGGTGGCGTTCTTCGCCAAGGCCGAATACTTCACCACCAGCGGCGTCAAGGGCCGCCTGATGAAGGGCTTCTTCGAGGCCGTCGGTTCCATCCCGGTGGAGCGCGGCGAGCAGGCCGCCAGCGTGCAGGCACTCAAGACGCTCCTGGACATCCTCGAAGCCGGCAAGGGCATCGGCATCTACCCCGAGGGCACCCGCTCCCGCGACGGCATCCTCTACCGCGGCCGCACCGGCGTCGGCTGGCTCGCCCTGACCACCGGGGCCCCGGTCATCCCGGTGGGCCTGATCGGCACCGAGAACCTGCAGCCGGCGGACAGCAACAAGGTCCGCCCGCAGCACTTCACCATGAAGGTGGGGGAGCCGCTCTACTTCGAGAAGACCGGCCCGGACCACTCGCTCCCGGCCCGGCGCCAGGTCACCGACAAGATCATGGACGCCATCGCCGAGCTGAGCGGCCAGGAACGCGCCACCACCTACAACCAGAGCAAAACCGTCGAGTAGCGCCAACTCCGATACGGGAGGGCGGCGCGTGCGGCGTGCCCCGATGCGGGGGCGGGGCGTGCCGCTCAGTAGAATGAACTAGTGGCACATCCAGCGAGTTACCGCCCCAAGACCGGGGAAATCCCTACCAATCCGGGCGTCTACCGTTTCCGGGACCCGCACGGCCGGGTCATCTACGTCGGCAAGGCCAAGAACCTCCGCTCCCGGCTGAACTCGTACTTCGCCAACCCCGCGGGACTGCTGCCCAAGACCCACGCCATGGTTCACACCGCCAGCAGCGTGGAGTGGACGGTCGTCGGCAGCGAGCTGGAATCCCTGCAGCTCGAATACACCTGGATCAAGGAATTCAAGCCGCGGTTCAACGTGATGTTCCGCGACGACAAGAGCTACCCCTACCTTGCGGTCACCATGTCGGAAAAGTACCCGCGCGTGCAGGTGATGCGCGGCGACCGGCGCAAGGGCACCCGCTACTTCGGCCCCTACACGGCCGGCGCCATCCGCGACACCATGGACACGCTGCTGCGCGTCTTCCCGGTCCGCAGCTGCAGCCCCGGGGTGTTCAAACGCGCCGAGGCCAGCGGCCGGCCCTGCCTGCTCGGCTACATCGACAAGTGCTCCGCCCCCTGCGTCGGCCGCATCTCCCCGGAGGACCACCGGGTCCTGGCCGAGGACTTCTGCGCCTTCATGGGCGGCGAAGCCAAGCGCTTCGTCTCCCGGCTGGAAAAGGACATGGCCGCCGCCGTGGCCGAACTCGACTACGAGCTGGCCGCCCGGGTGCGCGACGACATCGTCGCCCTGAAAAAGGTCTTCGAACGCAACGCCGTCGTCCTCGCCGAGGACACCGACGCCGACGTCTTCGCCCTTTACGAGGACGAGCTGGAGGCGGCCGTGCAGGTCTTCCACGTCCGCGGCGGCCGGATCCGCGGTCAGCGCGGCTGGGTAGTGGAAAAGGTCGAGGACTCCACCACCCCGGACCTCGTCGAACACCTCCTGCAGCAGGTCTACGGCGCGGAGGGCGAGGTCCAGGGCCGGCTTCCGCGCGAGATACTGGTCCCCGCCGAACCCAGCAACGCCGAGGAGCTGGCCCAGTGGCTCAGCGGCCTGCGCGGCGCCCGGGTGGACATCCGGGTCCCGCAGCGCGGGGACAAGGCCACACTGCTCTCCACCGTCCGGGATAACGCCGAACACGCCCTCAAGCTGCACAAGTCCCGCCGTGCCGGCGACCTGACCATGCGGTCCCAGGCGCTGAACGAACTGCAGGAGGCGCTGGACCTGCCGGTGGCGCTCCTGCGGATCGAATGCTTTGACATCTCGCACGTCCAGGGCACCAACGTGGTCGGTTCCATGGTGGTGGTCGAGGACGGCCTGCCGAAGAAGTCGGACTACCGCAAGTTCTCCGTCACCGGGCCCGCCGCCAACGACGACACCGCGGCCATGCACGACGTCCTGACCCGCCGCTTCCGCAACTACCTGCAGGAGCAGGCCGTCACCGCAGGCTCAAACTCGGAGCCGGGCTCCGGCCCGCTGGCCGCCGCCCAGGCCGCCGCCGTCGCCCCCGCCGCCCCCGCCGCCGGGGCCCCTTCAACCAGCTCCGGCTCCGGCCCGGTCACCGACACCACGACGCCGGCGCCCAAGGCGAAGTTCGCCTATCCGCCCAACCTCGTCGTCGTCGACGGCGGCAAGCCCCAAGTCAACGCCGCAGCCAAGGCCCTCGCCGACCTCGGCATCCAGGACGTCTACGTCGTCGGCCTGGCCAAGCGGCTCGAGGAGGTGTGGCTGCCGGACAGCGACTTCCCGGTCATCCTGCCCCGCGCCTCCGCCGGGCTCTACCTGTTGCAGCGGATCCGCGACGAGGCCCACCGCTTCGCCATCACCTTCCACCGGCAAAAGCGCGGCAAGGCCATGACCGTCTCCGTGCTCGACGGCGTGCCCGGCCTCGGCGAATCCAAACGCAAGGCCCTACTGAACCAGTTCGGCTCGGTCAAGAGCATCAAGGCCGCCAGCGTCGAGGAGCTCACCGCGGCCAAGGGCATCGGTCCCGCGCTGGCCGCCGCGATCGTGAAGCATTTCGACGCCGGCGACGGCGGGGACGAGCCCGCCGCGCCCGCGATCAACATGACCACGGGAGAAATCCTGGAAACTTAGCCCGGGCCGGCAAACTTGGCTAGGGTTAGAGGCTGATGCACGACGCGCGGCCGGCAGCACTTGCCCCGCGCGCCGTGCCGACGGCAGAGCAGACAGCAGAGATGGGGCACGACCGATGACAGAGTCACCTGCGGGAACCGGAGCAGAGGACGACCTGACCCCGGTGAAACCCGTCGAGGGGGAGCTGCTGGTGGTCACCGGCATGTCCGGCGCCGGGCGCAGCACCGCCTCCGACGCGCTCGAGGACCACGGC
The DNA here is from genome assembly GCF_040702285.1 of Arthrobacter sp. NPDC080086. Lineage (NCBI taxonomy): Bacteria > Bacillati > Actinomycetota > Actinomycetes > Micrococcales > Micrococcaceae > Arthrobacter > Arthrobacter sp. NPDC080086. Next base: position 66,318 of record NZ_JBFBKP010000004.1, on the reverse strand, counting down.
TGGTACGTGGTGGAAAACCTCCCGCCGCAGATGCTAGGAACCCTCGCGGAGCTGGTCTCGCACGCCCCGGGCTCCATCTCCAAGCTCGCCGTCGTGGTCGACGTCCGCAGTAAGGACCTGTTCGCGGACATCCGCGCCGCGCTGCGCAACCTCGAGGCCAGCGGCGTGACCTTCCGGGTGTTGTTCCTCGACGCCAGCGACGACGTCCTGGTCCGCCGCTTCGAGCAGGGCCGCAGGCCGCACCCGCTGCAGGGCGGCGGCCGGATCCTCGACGGCATCTCCGCCGAACGGGAACTGCTCCGCGAGCTGCGCGAGTCCTCCGACATCGTCCTGGACACCTCCCCGCTGAACGTCCACGGCCTCGCCACCGCCATCACCGAACTCTTCAGCGAGACCGGACCCGTGGCGCTCCGCCTGAACGTCATGAGCTTCGGCTTCAAGTACGGCCTGCCGGTGGACGCGAACTTCGTCGCCGACGCCCGCTTCATCCCCAACCCGCACTGGGTCCCGCAGCTGCGCCCGCACACCGGGCTGGACAAGGACGTCAGCGACTACGTGCTGGAGGCCGAGGGCGTCAGCAACTTTGTGGAACGCTACGTGCTGGCCCTCGAACCGGTCCTGGACGGTTACCGGCGCGAGAACAAGCACTACGCCACGATCGCCGTCGGCTGCACCGGCGGCAAACACCGCTCCGTCGCCGTTGCCGTCGAACTCTCCCGCCGGCTGGCCCAGTACCCCCGGGTCACGGTCACCACGACCCACCGGGATCTGGGCCGCGAATAATGGCGCTCCTCACCGGCCCCCTGCCCCTGGTCCCGGCCGCCAGCGCCGCCTCCGCCGGCCAGCAGGACAAGGGCCCCTCCGTCGTCGCGCTCGGCGGCGGCCACGGGCTCGCCGCCTCGCTCTCCGCCCTGCGCCTGCTTACCTCCGAACTCACCGCGATCGTCACGGTCGCGGACGACGGCGGCTCCTCCGGGCGGCTGCGCGAGGAGTACGGCGTGCTGCCCCCCGGTGACCTGCGGATGGCCCTCTCCGCCCTGTGCGATGACACCGACTGGGGCCGGACCTGGCGCGATGTCATGCAGCACCGCTTCAAGCCCGGCCGCGGCACGGGCGGCTCGCTCGACGAACACGCGATGGGCAACCTGCTGATCGTGACCCTCTGGGAACTCCTCGGCGACACGGTGGCCGGGCTGCAGTGGGCCGGCGCGCTGCTGGGCGCCCGCGGCCAGGTGCTGCCGATGTCCACCACCCCGCTGACCATCGAGGGCCAGGCACGGGTCCCCGGACCGGACGGCACCCCCGTCCTGGAAACCATCCGCGGCCAGGCCCGCTGTGCCGTCGCCGGCACCCTCGAGGCCGTGAGGCTGCTGCCGGAGGCGGCCCCGGCCTGCGTCGAGGCGCTCACCGCAATCGAACTCGCGGACTGGGTGGTCCTCGGACCCGGGTCCTGGTACACCTCCGTGCTGCCGCACCTGCTGCTGCCGGAGATGCGCACCGCGCTCTGCAACACCGAGGCCCGGCGCTGCCTGACCATGAACCTGGCGACCAACACCAAGGAAACCGCCGGCATGTCCGCCGCGGACCACCTCCGGGTGCTGCGGGACTACGCTCCCGACTTCACCGTCGACGTCGTCCTCGCCGACCCCGCCTCCGTGCCGGACACCGCCGACTTCGAGCGGGCGGCCGCGATGCTCGGGGCCGAGGTGGTCTTGGGTAAGGTTAGGGCGTCGAGCCGCCGGCCCGTGCATGATCCGCTGCGCCTGGCGACGGCGTACCACGACATTTTTGGAAACAGGTAGGAAGGTGCCATGGCACTGACAGCATCGGTCAAGGAAGAACTTTCCCGGCTGGACATCAAGAAATCCTCGGTCCGCAAGGCCGAGGTCTCCGCCATGCTGCGCTTCGCGGGCGGCCTGCACATCATCTCCGGCCGGATCGTGATCGAGGCGGAGGTGGACCTGGCGTCCACCGCCCGCCGGCTCCGTGCCGCGATCGCCGAGGTGTACGGCCACCAGAGCGAGATCATCGTCGTCTCCGGCGGCGGCCTGCGCCGCGGCAGCCGCTACGTGGTCCGCGTGGTGCGCGACGGCGAGGCGCTGGCCCGCCAGACCGGCCTGCTGGACGCCCGCGGCCGGCCCGTCCGCGGCCTTCCTTCCGTCGTCGTCAACGGCTCGGCCGCCGACGCGGAGGCCGTCTGGCGCGGCGCGTTCCTGGCCCACGGCTCGCTGACCGAACCGGGCCGGTCCTCCGCGCTCGAGGTCACCTGTCCCGGCCCCGAATCGGCGCTGGCCCTGGTCGGCGCCGCCCGCCGGCTCGGCATCCAGGCCAAGGCCCGCGAGGTCCGGGGAGTGGACCGCGTGGTGATCCGCGACGGCGACACCATCGCCGCGCTGCTGACCCGGATGGGCGCGCACGACGCGCTCATGGTCTGGGAGGAGCGCCGGATGCGCAAGGAAGTCCGCGCCACCGCCAACCGCCTGGCCAACTTCGACGACGCCAACCTGCGCCGCTCCGCCCAGGCCGCCGTCGCCGCCGGTGCCCGCGTGGACCGTGCCCTGGAAATCCTCGGCGACGACGTCCCGGACCACCTGAAGTACGCCGGCGAACTCCGCGTGGCGCACAAGCAGGCCAGCCTGGACGAGCTGGGCCGCCTGGCCGACCCGGTGATGACCAAGGACGCAATCGCGGGCCGCATCCGCCGCCTCCTGGCCATGGCGGACAAGCGCGCCCAGGACCTCGGCGTCCCCGGCACCGAGGCCAACGTGACCCCCGAGATGCTGGACGAGTAGCGGCACCCGCGGATCAGCGACAGAATCGGATCCAGGGCACGGGAATACCTCGCCGCCAGCGGAGGCTATGCCCACCGGGTCCACCCACAATCTTCCGGATGTCCAAGCATCCGGAGGCACAATCCGAGAGTTAGCAAAACCGGACCGTCGGGTCCACGACATTGGAGGATTTTGTGACCGAGTACGTACTGCCAGAGCTGGACTATGATTACGCCGCGCTGGAGCCCCACATCTCCGCAAAGATCATGGAGCTGCACCACAGCAAGCACCACGCAACCTACGTCGCCGGCGCCAACAACGCGCTGGCACAGCTGGCCGAGGCCCGCGAAAAGGGCGACTTCGCCAACATCAACCGCCTCTCCAAGGACCTCGCGTTCCACACCGGCGGCCACATCAACCACTCCGTCTTCTGGAAGAACCTCTCCCCGGACGGCGGCGACAAGCCCGAGGGCGAGCTGGCCGCCGCGATCGATGACGCGTTCGGTTCCTTCGACGCCTTCCGCGCCCAGTTCAGCGCCGCGGCGCTGGGCCTGCAGGGCTCCGGCTGGGGCTTCCTGGCCTACGAACCGATCGGCGGCAACCTGGTCATCGAGCAGCTCTACGATCAGCAGGGCAACGTGGCTCTCGGCACCACCCCGCTGCTGATGCTGGACATGTGGGAGCACGCCTTCTACCTGGACTACGTCAACGTCAAGGCCGACTACGTCAAGGCGTTCTGGAACATCGTGAACTGGGCCGACGTCGCCAAGCGTTTCGACGCCGCCCGCAGCAACGCGACCGGCCTCATCACCCTCTAGCCGGACCCCCGGCGGAAACCCGCGTGTAACAAACCTCACATTTTGTTGCGCAAGGGGCCGAATCACGGAAGGCCCGCCCCTTTTGTTGCAGGGGCGGGCCACCTTAAACGTAAGATGGATCACGGAAGGCGGTTAGCCTTCAGCAACGTGGCTGGTCGCCCTCCGATCTGGTAATCATCTCTGCCCAATGGCGTGCGGGATCTGTTAGTTGGCTTGAACGCCTACTCAACTAATCGTGCTTGAGAGAGCACCAAGGAGACTGAAAACGTGACGACACGTATTGGTATCAACGGCTTCGGCCGCATTGGCCGCAACTACTTCCGCGCCGCCCTCGCACAGGGCGCCGACCTTGAGATCGTTGCCGTCAACGACCTCACCAGCCCGGAAGCCCTGGCCCACCTCTTCAAGTACGACTCCGTCGGCGGCCGCCTGGCCGAGTCGATCGAGGTCAAGGACGGCAACATCGTCGTCGACGGCAAGACCATCAAGGTCCTGGCCGAGCGCGATCCCGCGAACCTGCCCTGGGGCGAGCTCGGCGTGGACATCGTGATCGAATCCACCGGTTTCTTCACCAAGGCCGCCGATGCCAAGAAGCACATCGACGCCGGCGCCAAGAAGGTCCTGATTTCCGCACCCGCCTCGGACGAGGACATCACCATCGTCATGGGCGTCAACGACGGCCTGTACGACAACGATGCGCACCACATCATCTCGAACGCCTCCTGCACCACCAACTGCCTCGGCCCGCTGGCCAAGGTCGTCAACGACGCGTTCGGCATCGAGCGTGGCCTGATGACCACCGTGCACGCCTACACCGCCGACCAGAACCTGCAGGACGGCCCGCACAAGGACCTCCGCCGCGCCCGCGCCGCAGCCATCAACATGGTCCCCACCTCCACCGGTGCCGCCAAGGCCATCGGCCTGGTCCTCCCGGAGCTCAAGGGCAAGCTGGACGGCTACGCCATCCGCGTTCCCGTCCCCACCGGCTCCGCCACCGACCTCACCGTCACCGTCTCCCGCGAGACCACCGTCGAGGAAGTCAACGCCGCCCTCAAGGCCGCCTCCGAGACCCCGGAACTCAAGGGCCTGCTGACCTACACCGACGAGCCGATCGTCTCCTCCGACATCGTCGGTGACCCGGCCTCGTCGATCTTCGACTCCGGCCTGACCAAGGTCATCGGCAACCAGGTCAAGGTTGTGTCCTGGTACGACAACGAATGGGGCTACTCCAACCGCCTCGTCGACCTCACGGAGCTCGTCGCATCCAAGCTGGGCTAGGGTAAGAGCCATGACATTCCACACCCTCGACGAACTGATCGCTGAAGGTGTCCGCGGGCGGTACGTTCTGGTCCGAAGTGACCTGAACGTGCCGCTCGACGGCTCTACAGTGACTGATGACGGCCGGATCAAGGCCTCCCTGCCGGTCCTCACGAAGCTCACCGACGCCGGTGCACGCGTGCTGGTCACGGCGCACCTGGGCCGCCCCAAGGGCGCCCCGGAGGAGAAGTACTCGCTCAAGCCCGCCGTCGCGCGCCTGGCCGAGCTCGCCTCCTTCCCGGTCACCCTCGCCGACGACACCGTGGGGGAGTCCGCCACGGCGGCCGCCGCCGCGCTGTCTGACGGTGCGGCTCTGGTACTCGAGAACGTGCGTTTTGACGCGCGGGAGACCTCCAAGGACGACGCCGAACGCGGCGCCTTCGCGGACGAGCTGGTCGCCCTCACCGGCGGCAACGGCGCCTTCGTGGACGACGCCTTCGGCGCCGTGCACCGCAAGCACGCCAGCGTCTACGACGTCGCCACCCGCCTGCCGTCCTACCAGGGCGACCTGGTCCGGACCGAGGTCGAGGTGCTGCGGAAGCTCACCACGGACACCCAGCGGCCCTACGTGGTGGTGCTCGGCGGTTCCAAGGTCTCGGACAAGCTCGCCGTGATCGAGAACCTCATCGGCAAGGCCGACACCATCCTGGTGGGTGGCGGCATGCTGTTCACCTTCCTCGCGGCGGCGGGCCACAAGGTCGCCGGCAGCCTGCTCGAAGAGGACCAGATCCCCGTCGTCCAGGACTACCTGAAGCGCGCGGCCGACGCCGGCACCACCTTCGTCATCCCCACCGACGTCGTCGTGGCCGCCAAGTTCGCCGCCGACGCCGAGCACGAGACCGTGCAGGCGGACGCGATCGAGGAGAGCCGCTTCGGCACCTCCGGCATCGGCCTGGACATCGGCCCCGACTCCGCGGCAGCCTTTGCCGCGAAGATCGCCGAGGCGAAGACCGTGTTCTGGAACGGCCCCATGGGCGTCTTCGAATTCCCGGCCTTCGCCGGCGGCACCCGTGCCGTCGCCGAGGCGCTGACGAAGACCGGTGCCTTCACCGTGGTGGGCGGCGGCGACTCCGCCGCTGCGGTCCGGACCCTCGGCTTCGCCGACGACCAGTTCGGGCACATCTCCACCGGCGGCGGCGCCAGCCTCGAGTACCTCGAAGGCAAGGACCTCCCCGGCCTGAGCGTGCTGGACCGCTAGACCCTTCCGGCCGGCCGGGCGCCCACGGGTGCCCGGCCGGCCCCTTTTTCACCGCAACGACTTTTGGAGACCTCGTGACCACGTCAACCAACGGCAAGTTCGACCGGAAGCCCTTCATCGCGGGCAACTGGAAGATGAACATGGACCATGTCCAGGGCATCACCCTGCTGCAGAAGCTCGCCTGGACGCTCTCGGACGCCAAGCACGACTACAACCGCGTGGAGGTGGCCGTCTTCCCGCCGTTCACCGACCTCCGCGGCGTCCAGACCCTGGTCCAGGGCGACGACCTGCAGGTGGCCTATGGCGGCCAGGACCTGAGCCAGTTCGACTCCGGCGCCTACACCGGCGACATCTCCGGTGCCTTCCTCGCCAAGCTGGGCTGCAGCTACGTTCTCGTCGGCCACAGCGAACGCCGCACCATCCACCAGGAGACCGACGAGGTCCTCAACGCCAAGACCAAGGCCGCCTTCAGCCACGGCCTCACCCCGGTGCTGTGCGTGGGCGAAGGCCTCGAGGTCCGCCAGGCCGGAACCCACGTCGAGCACACCCTCGCCCAGCTCCGCGCCGGCGTCGAGGGCCTCACCGCCGAGCAGGCCGCCGAACTGGTCGTGGCCTACGAGCCCGTCTGGGCCATCGGCACCGGCGAGGTCGCCGGACCGGAGGACGCGCAGGAAATGTGCGCCGCGATCCGCGCCGAGCTCGAAAAGCTCTTCGACGGTTCCGTGGCCGCGAAGACGCGCCTGCTCTACGGCGGTTCCGTGAAGGCCAACAACGCTGCCGCTATCCTGAAGGAACGCGACGTGGACGGGCTGCTGGTAGGCGGTGCCAGCCTGGACGCGGCCGAGTTTGCTAATATTGTCAGGTTCGAGAGCCACCTCACGGCGGAGTAGTCCGCCGCAGGTACCGGTTCCCGCAATCCCCTCTTTCGAAAGGCCGTCGTGGACGTTCTTCATGTCATCCTGCAGGTGCTGCTGGGTATCACCAGCCTCCTGCTGACCCTGCTCATCCTGCTGCACAAGGGTCGCGGCGGCGGTCTGTCCGACATGTTCGGCGGCGGCATGAGCTCCGGGCTCAGCTCCTCCGGCGTGGCGGAGCGGAACCTGAACCGGTTCACGATCGTCCTCGGCGTCACCTGGGGCGTGGTCATCATCGCCCTCGGCCTGCTGATGCGCTTCAGCACCGGCGCCGACTCCTAGCGCCGGCCGCGGGCCCCTCACGGGGCCGGTGCAGACAATTTCATACGGGCCCTCCGGCCCTGACCGCATCGGGAACTTCCTGCTTACACTGTCGCTTGCAACCGCCAACGGACCATGACAGTAGCCAGGAGTTCCCGATGCTGCATTCTGCGACAGGTTTCAGGGGTATCCGCGTCGGCGCGGTGGCCGGCGCGTCCGCCCGCCACGAGCCGTTCGACGGCGGCGCCACCCCGCCCCGGGTCAGCGTGTGCTTCCGCTGCGCCAAGGGCCACGAGACATCCGTCGTCTTCGCCCGGCTGCCCGAGGACCAGATCCCGGGCGTCTGGGACTGTCGCCGCTGCGGTTGCCCGGCCACGCGGGACGAGGCCCGCTTCGCCCTCGAGGACGAGCCGGGGGACAGCTACAAGACCCACCTCGAATACGTTAAAGAGCGGCGCTCCAGCCAGGACGCCGAAGACGTCCTGGCCGGAGCGCTGGAAAAACTACGCGCCCGACGCGCTTTTGCGGACCAGTTGCTCCGGGACACGTGAGGCCGCTTCCTCGTCGATCAGCCAGAGCGTCTCCAGGCGACCACGCGGCCCGGCCGCCGGGACCTGGACGGGGTTGGCGCCGGCCAGGGCCAGGCCCACGGCACCGGCCTTGTCGTCACCGGCCACCACCATCCACACCTCGTCCGCGGTATTGATCGTCGGCATCGTCAGCGAGACGCGCAGCGGCGGCGGCTTGGGGGAGTTTCGGACCCCCACCACCGTCAGCTGCTTTTCCCGGATGCCCGCCTGCTCGGGGAACAGCGAGGCCACGTGGGCGTCCGGGCCGACGCCGAGAAGAACGATGTCCAGCCGCGGGAGCGTGCCCGGCTCCTCCGGACGGTCATCGGACGTGTCCGCCGCGTGTTCCGCGGCGGCGGCCTCGGCCAGCCGGCGCGCGTAGTCCGCGGCCGCCTCCTCCGGGGTGTCGAATTCGTCCGAGGAGCCAGGGACCTGCACCCGGGCGGGGTCGACGTCGATGTGCGCGAGCAGGGCCTCCTGCGCCTGGCGGGCGTTCCGGTCGGCGTCGTCGCGGCCGACGAAGCGCTCGTCGCCCCACCAGAAGTTGACCTTGGACCAGTCCACCGCGCGGACCGCGGGGGATTCGGCCACGGCCTTGAGCGATCCAATGCCCATGGTGCCGCCGGTCAGGACCACCGTGGCCTGGCCGTGCTTGTCCTGGATGTCCACCAGCTTGGTGATCAGCCGGGCGGCGATCGCCGCCATCAGGACCTTGGAGTCGGGGTGGATGCTAACTCTGGGCTCAACGCTCACTGGGACGGACACTCCTTAGGTTGGTACGCGGCAGTCCAATGGTAATCACTTCGCCGAAGACCTCATCCGGGTCCAGGCGCCGGAGTTCCTCGGCCAGGCAGTCCTTGAGGCTGCGCCGCGGCAACGAGATCCGCTGCACGGGCTGTCCCGGCTGGCTCAGCTCGGCCACGTCCAGGCCCGGCCGGAACAACTGCACGTCCCCGCCGGTCCGGCAGAGCCGCACCCGGCGGATGCCGGTGCCGGCCGGGTCGGCGACGATCGTCACCGGTGCGTCGAGTGCCAGCGTGAGCCAGGCCGCGAGCAGCAGCGTGCTGGGGGAGTCGGAGGCGCCCTCGACGGCGACGGCGGTCACCGGGGAGGCATCGACCTGGTCCAGCGCGGCGGCCAGCTGGATCCGCCAGTTGGTCAGGCGGGTCCAGGCCAGGTCCGTGTCGCCGGCCTTGTAGGTGCTGCGGATGTTCTCGAGCGCCGCGTACGGGTCCGGCTCGTTGGCCGAGTCCGTGATGCGGCGGTGCGCGATCCGTCCGATTGAGGTCTCGCAGGCGTTGCGCGGGGCACCGTGCGGCCACCAGGCCACGATCGGAGCGTCCGGCAGCAGGAGCGCGGCCACCAGGGACTCGCTCTCCTCGGCCAGTTCGCCGTAGCCGCGCAGCACGATCACCTCGGAGGCACCGGCGTCGCCGCCCACCCGGATCTGGGCGTCCAGCCGGGTGGGGGCGGAGGCCCCGGCGTCGGCGAGAACGATGATCCGGCAGGGGTGCTCCCGGCTGGCCTCGTTGGCCGCCTGGATGGCTTCCTCCTCCAGGCCGGACTTGGTGACCACCACAAGGGTCAGCACTCGGCCCAGGGCGATCACCCCGCCGCGTTCGCGCAGCGACATGATCTCCTTGGAGATCTTGGACGTGGTGGTATCGGGAAGATTGACGATCATGGCCTTCTCCAGGTCCGCCCGTCGCGGGCAAGCAGTTCATCGGCGGAGGCGGGGCCCCAGCTGCCGGGCGCGTACGGCTCCGGTTGTTCCTTCTTCGCGGCCCAGTGTTCCTCGAACGGGTCGAGGATCTTCCAGGACAGCTCCACCTCCTGGTGCCGCGGGAAGAGCGGCGGCTCACCCAGGAGCACGTCCAGGATCAGACGCTCGTAGGCCTCAGGGCTGGACTCGGTGAACGAGTGGCCGTAGCCGAAGTCCATGGTCACGTCGCGGACTTCCATCTGCGTGCCGGGAACCTTGGACCCGAAGCGGATGGTCGCGCCCTCGTCCGGCTGGACGCGGATGACGACGGCGTTCTGCCCGAAGGTGTCCTCGCCGTGGTCGCGGAACAGCAGGTTGGGGGCGCGTTTGAAGACGACGGCGATTTCGGTCACCCGGCGGCCCAGGCGCTTGCCGGCGCGCAGGTAGAACGGCACCCCGGACCAGCGGCGGGTGTTGATGTCCACCCGGATGGCGGCGAAGGTCTCGGTGTTGGAGTCCTTGGGGATGCCCTCTTCCTCCAGGTAGCCGAGCACCTCCTCGCCACCCTGCCAGCCGCCGGCGAACTGGCCGCGCGCCGAGTGGGCGGACAGGTCCTCTGGCAGCCGGACGGCGGCGAGGACCTTTTCCTTCTCCGCGCGCAGGTCGTCGGCATTGAAGGAAATGGGTTCCTCCATGGCCGTCAGCGCCAGCAGCTGCAGCAGGTGGTTCTGGATGACGTCGCGGGCCGCGCCCACGCCGTCGTAGTAGCCCGCGCGGCCGCCGGTGCCGATGTCCTCGGCCATGGTGATCTGCACGTGGTCGACGTAGTTGGCGTTCCAGAGCGGCTCGAACAGCTGGTTGGCGAAGCGCAGCGCCAGAATGTTCTGGACCGTTTCCTTGCCGAGGTAGTGGTCGATGCGGAACACGGCGTCCGGCGGGAAAACGGACTCGACGATGTCGTTGAGCTGCCGGGCGGACTCCAGGTCGTGGCCGAACGGCTTCTCGATCACCACGCGGCGCCACTTGTCGCCCTCGGCCTGGGCCAGGCCGTGCTTGGACAGCTGGCGGCAGACCAGCTCGAAGGCCTTCGGCGGGATCGAGAGGTAGAAGGCGTGGTTGCCCTGGGTGCCGCGCCGTTCATCGAGCTCGTTGATCGTCTCGCTCAGCCGTTCGAACGCCTCGTCGTCGTCGAATTCGCCCTGGACGAAGCGGATGCCCTCGGACAGCTGCTCCCAGACGGTCTCGTCGAACGGGGTGCGGGCATAGCTCTTGACCGACTCCTTCACCTCGGCGGCGAAGTCCTCGTCCTCCCACTGCCGCCGCGCGAAGCCCACCAGGGCGAAGCTGGGCGGCAGAAGTCCGCGGTTGGCCAGGTCGTACACGGCCGGCATGAGTTTCTTGCGGGCCAGGTCACCGGTGACGCCGAAGAGCACCAGGGATGAGGGGCCGGCGATGCGGTTAAGTCGGCGGTCCCGCGGGTCGCGGAGCGGATTGCGCCCCCGGCCCGCGGCCTTCTGACCGCCGTTGTGCGTGGATGGCATGGTTGGTCTGGTGCCTTAGCTTTCGGGGGACGAGGGGGAGTGGCCGGTGCCTGCCGCGCCGGGCAGCGAGCGGACCAGCTGCTGCAGCTGGGCGACGCCGGCGGCCCGGTCGGTCAGGTGCAGCCGCAGGACGGGACGGCCGTGCTCGGAGAGTACCTGCGCGTCGCCTGCGGCCTGGGCGGAGATGAGTTCGCCGAAGCTGAACGGCCGGTCCGGGATGGCCAGGTCCGTCGCGGAGGCCGCGGTGACCTGCAGGAACACGCCGATCGCGGGGCCGCCCTTGTGGAACTGCCCGGTGGAGTGCAGGAAGCGCGGGCCCCAGCCGAAGGTCACCGGCCGGCCGGTGGCCGCGGCGAGCTCGTCGCGGACGCCCTCCAGCGGCGCGTAGCTGAGCCGGTCGAAGTAGGCCTGGACGCTGAGGTAGCCGTCCGAACCGAGCTGGCCGAGCAGCGCGGTGACGGCCTCGGCGGCCGTCCCGGCCCCGCCCAGCCAGTCGCCGCCGCGGACCTCGATGGCGCCGTCGGTGAAGTTGGCGGGCGTGGGTTCGGGCTGGGCGTCCAGCAGGCCGCGGGCGGCCACCTTGGCGGCCTCCACGTCGGGCTGGTCGAACGGGTTGATGCCCAGCAGCCGTCCGGCGACGGCGGTGGCGAATTCCCAGGTCATCATCTGGGCGGCGAGGCCGCCGGCGATGGCCGCCTGGTCGCCGGAGAGTTCGACGTCGGCGTCGGCCGCCACGAGCCGGACGACGAGCACGTCGGCGGCGCCGGAGGTGACCTCCGGGGCGTGGGGGCCGGCGACGACGGGCAGCACGCCGGTGCCCAGCTTGCCGGTGGATTCGGCGATCAGCTGCTCGGCCCAGTCGGCGAAACCCTTGATCCCGGAGCCGTCCTCGGCGATGACGATCTTGTTCCGCAGCGGGCTGGTGCCGCCCAGGGCGGCGCCGAGGGCCAGGCCGATGTTGTCCTCGCTGTCCTCGTTGAGGATCTCCGCGGTCTCCTCGGCCTCGTCCAGGAACGCCTGGATGTCGACGCCGGCCAGGCCCGAGGGGACCAGGCCGAACGCGGTTAGTGCCGAGTAGCGGCCGCCGACGTTGGGGTCGGCGTTGAACACGGCACGGTAGCCGGCCTCGCGGGCGGACGTGTCCAGCGGCGAGCCGGGATCCGTGACGATGATGATGCGGCTCTTGGCGTCCAGGCCGGCCTCGGTGAAGGCGTGCTCGAACACCCGGCGCTGCGAGTCGGTCTCCAGCGTGGAGCCGGACTTGGAGGAGACCACGATGGCGGTCTCGGCCAGGCGGTCCGCGAGGGCGGCGGAGACCTGTTCGGGGTCGGTGCTGTCCAGGACCGTCAGCTCGACGCCGGCGGTGCCCGCGATGACCTCGGGGGCCAGCGAGGAACCGCCCATGCCGCAGAGGACGATGCGCGTCACCCCTTCGGCGTGGAGCTCGTCACGAAGGGCCAGGATGTCCTGGACCAGCGGCTGGGAGACCGTGGCGGCCTCCACCCAGCCGAGCCGGACCGAGGCCTCGGACTCGGCGTCGGCGCCCCAGAGCGTGGGGTCCTTGGCGAAGATCCGGGTGGCGACCCGGTCCTCCAGCAGGGCGGGCAGGTGCTGTTCGTGGGCCGAGCGGGCTGCTCCCGCGGCGTCGTAGCTGAGAGTGGTCATGGGGACTAGGCGTCCTTCCGTGCAGCGGCGAGGGCGCCCTCGACGTCGGCCAGCAGTTCCTTCCAGCTTGCCACAAACTTCTCCAGGCCCTCGGACTCGAGCTGGGCGACGACCTCGTTGTAGGAGATCCCCAGCTCATCGAGGGCGTTGAGGGTGGCGTTGGCGTCGTCGTAGCCGCGGGTGACGGTGTCGCCCGTGACGGCGGCGTGGTCGAAGGTCGCGTCCAGGGTCTTCTCCGGCATGGTGTTCACGACGCCGGGGGCCACCAGTTCGGTGACGTACAGGGTGTCCGGGTAGGCGGGGTCCTTCACACCGGTGGAGGCCCAGAGCGGACGCTGCGGGCGGGCCCCGGCGTCGGCGAGGAGTTCCCAGCGTTCGGTGGAGAACAGTTCCTGGTAGACCTGGTAGGCCAGGCGGGCGTTGGCCAGGCCGGCCTTGCCCTTGAGTGCCTTGGCCTCGTCCGTGCCGATCGCGTCGAGTCGCTTGTCGATCTCGGAATCCACGCGGGAGACGAAGAAGGACGCCACGGAGTGGATCTTCGAGAGGTCGTGGCCGTTCTCCTTGGCCTGCTCCAGGCCGCTCTGGAAGGCGTTGATCACGGCGCGGTAGCGTTCGAGGGAGAAGATCAGGGTGACGTTGACGCTGATGCCGGCCGCGAGCGTGGCGGTGATGGCCTCGAGGCCCTCGAGGGTGGCAGGGATCTTGATCAGGACGTTGTCCTTGTTGACCCGCTCGTAGAGTTCCTTGGCCTCGGTGATGGTGCCCTGGGTGTCCCAGGCCAGGCGCGGGTCCACCTCGATCGAGACGCGGCCGTCGACGCCGTGGGTGGCCGCGGCGACGGGGGCGAAGAGATCGCAGGCGTCGGCGACGTCGGAGGTGGTGATCGAGAAGATCGTGTCCTCGACGTTCGCGCCGGCGGCGGCCTTCTCCTTGATGATTTCGTCGTAGTCGTGGCCGGAGGTGATGGCGGCCTGGAAGATGCTGGGGTTGGTGGTGACGCCAACGACGTTCTTCTCTTCGATGAGCTTGCGCAGGGTGCCCGTGGTGAGGCGGCCGCGGGAGAGGTCGTCCAGCCAGATGGAGACGCCGGCGTCGGAGAGTTGCTGCGTGGGGGTGGTGTTCATGGGTTACTCCTGAAAAATCTGGGGCCGCCGCCGGTGGGCGGCGGCCCAGGGGATGAAGAGTGTTAGGCCGTGAGGCCGGCCAGGGATTCCTTGGCGGCGGCGGTGACGGCTTCGGCGGTGATCCCGAACTCCTGGAAGAGGCGCTTGTAGTCGGCCGAGGCACCGAAGTGCTCCAGGCTGACGGACCGGCCGGCGTCGCCGACGTAGGTCCGCCAGGTCAGGGCCAGGCCGGCCTCGACGGAGACGCGGGCCTTGACGGCGGCGGGCAGCACGGCTTCACGGTAGGAGGCGTCCTGGCGTTCGAACCACTCGACGCAGGGCATCGAGACCACGCGGGTGGGGATGCCCTCGGCCTGCAGCGCCTCGCGGGCCGCGACGGCCAGCTGGACCTCGGAGCCGGTGCCGATCAGGATGACCTTCGCCTCGGCGGTGGCGCCGTCCTTGGACGCTTCGGCCAGGACGTAGCCGCCCTTGGCGACCCCGGCGGTGGAGGCGAAGGTGTCGCCCTCGGCCTCACCGGTGCCACGGTCCCAGGTGGGGATGTTCTGCCGGGTCAGCACGATGCCGGCCGGGTTGGCGTGGTTGGTCAGCATCGCCTGCCACGCCGCTGAGACCTCGTTGGCGTCGCCGGGGCGGACGACGTCCAGGCCCGGGATGGCGCGCAGGGACGCCAGCTGCTCCACCGGCTGGTGGGTGGGGCCGTCCTCGCCGAGGCCGATCGAGTCGTGCGTCCAGACATACAGGGACGGCACGCCCATCAGGGCACCGAGCCGGATCGCGGGGCGCTGGTAGTCGGAGAAGATCAGGAACGTGCCGGAGAACGCCCGGGTGGGCCCGGCGAGGGTGATGCCGTTCACGATCGACGCGGCGGCGTGTTCGCGGATGCCGAAGTGCAGGACGCGGCCGTAGGGGTTGCCCTTCCACGCCTCGGTCTGCCGGGACGCGGGGATGAAGGAGGGCGAACCCTCGATCGTGGTGTTGTTCGACTCGGCGAGGTCGGCGGAGCCGCCCCAGAGTTCGGGCATGACCGGGCCGATCGCGTTCAGTACCTTGCCGGACGCGGCACGGGTGGAGACGTCCTTGCCGGCCTCGAACACCGGCAGGGCGGCGTCGAAGTCTTCGGGCAGGGTCTGGGACTCGACCCGCTGCAGCAGGGCGGCGGACTCCGGGTAGGCGGCCTGCCAGGCGTCGAAGCCTTCCTGCCAGGTCTTGCGCTCCGCGGCGCCGCGGTCGGCCACGGCGCGGGTGTGGGCCAGGACCTCCTCGTCGACCTGGAAGGACTTCTCCGGGTCGAAGCCCAGGACCTGCTTCAGGCCGGCGACCTCGTCGGCGCCGAGGGCGGAGCCGTGGATCTTGCCGGTGTTCTGCTTCTTCGGTGCGGGCCAGCCGATGATGGTGCGCAGCGAGATGATGGAGGGCTTGTTCGTCTCCGCCTTGGCCGCGAGGAGGGCGGCGTGGAGTTCGGCCACGTCTTCCTTGTATTCACCGGTGCGGGTCCAGTCGACGCGCTGGGTGTGCCAGCCGTACGCCTCGTAGCGTGCCAGGACGTTCTCGGTGAACGCCACGTCCGTGTCGTCCTCGATGGAGATGTGGTTCTCGTCGTAGATGACCACGAGGTTGCCCAGTTCCTGGTGTCCGGCCAGCGAGGACGCCTCGGAGGTCACGCCTTCCTGGAGGTCGCCGTCGGAGGCGATGACCCAGACGGTGTGGTCGAAGGGGCTCTCGCCGGCGGGAGCCTCGGCGTCGAACAGGCCGCGCATGCGGCGCTGGGAGTAGGCGAACCCGACGGCGGAGGCCAGGCCTTGGCCCAGCGGGCCGGTGGTGATCTCCACGCCCTTGGTGTGCTTGTACTCCGGGTGGCCCGGGGTCAGCGAACCCCAGGTGCGCAGCGCCTCAAGGTCCTTCAGCTCCAGGCCGTAGCCGGAGAGGAAGAGCTGGATGTACAGCGTGAGGGAGGTGTGCCCGGGGGAGAGGATGAACCGGTCCCGGCCCAGCCACTGCGGATCCGACGGGTCGTGCCGCATCAGCTTCTGGAAGAGCAGGTAGGCGGCCGGGGCCAGGCTCATGGCCGTGCCCGGGTGGCCGTTACCGACCTTCTCCACCGCGTCCGCGGCCAGGACCCGGATGGTATCCACGGCCTTCTGGTCCAGGCTGGTCCATGACAGTTCTTGCTCTTCCAAATGTGGCACGTAAACCGGGCCCCTCTCTGTGCTGACGGCCGGAGGTACGGGGCATGGCCTCGAGAGGCGTCCGCCGGGGCACACGAGGTGCCCGCGTGGGTGTACCAGCCGTTCACCATCGAAACGTTGATCTATCACTCAGTCGCAAGCGCAGGGGCGTGGAATGCCGCCGGGGCGGTATGCCCGCGCGAGCCGATCTGTCAGCCAGCTTAGTCCCATTCCGGCGGCCCTGAGGCGTATGTGTCGGGATTTGGACGGGTTTCCCGCGTAGCTGAATTCGAGCCGCTTCCCGACCGGCCGGAGCGGGGGCAACGGCCGCCGGGTCGGGGACCGGCGCGGCGCCACGGTATGATGGTCGGAGGCTCCGGAAGGGGCGCTTTTTGGCCTGCGCGCCGCGCGGTTCCCGGCGGGAACCGAGCCCCGCCCGGGCACTGTCGGCCGCCGTCCGGTCCGTGGCTTTTCCTTAGGTCCGGGACCCTGCGGGCCTGGCCGACTGATCCAGCAGACAGAACAGCAGACAGAACAGAGTGACTGCCACCGTGAGCACAACAGAAACGCCGTTGAGCGTCCCCCAGGCCCGGATCGGCTTCCGCCGCAAGGCCAAGGCCTACCTGGCGCTCACGAAACCGCGGGTCATCGAGCTCCTGCTGGTCAGCACCCTCCCCACCATGATTTACGCCGAGCGCGGCTTCCCGTCGCTGGGCCTGATCCTGGCAACCCTGGTGGGCGGCGCCTTCGCCGCCGGCAGCGCGGGGTCCTTCAACTGCTACATCGACCGGGACATCGACAAGCTGATGCACCGGACCGAGAACCGCCCGCTGGTCACCGGCGAGGTGACGCCCCGCGAGGCGCTGGTCTTTTCGTGGCTGCTGGGTGCCGCCGCGATCGTGATCCTCTGGTTCGGCGCGAACCCGCTCTCCGCCTGGCTGGGCCTGGGCGCCATCGTCTTCTACGTGGTGATCTACACCATGATCCTCAAGCGCCGGACCGCGCAGAACATCGTCTGGGGCGGGGCCGCCGGCTGCTTCCCCGTGCTGATCGCCTGGGCCGCGGTGACGAACACCGTTCAGTGGCCCGCCGTCGTGCTGTTCATGGTGATCTTCCTCTGGACCCCGCCGCACTACTGGCCCCTGTCCATGCGCTACGGCGAGGACTACCGCAACGCCAATGTCCCCATGCTCGGCGCGATCGCCGGGGCCCGCGTGGTCTCCGTCCAGGTGGTCCTCTACGCCTGGGCCATGGTGGCCTGCTCGCTTCTGCTGATCCCGGTCGGCGGCGCCGGCTGGGTCTACACCATCACCGCCGTCGCCGCGGGCGCCTGGTTCCTCTACGAGTCGCACGCCCTCTACGCCCGCGCCCAGGGTGGGGACGTGTCCAACAAGGGCGCCATGAAGGTCTTCCACGGCTCCATCAGCTATCTGACCCTGCTCTTCATCGCCCTCGCCGTTGACCCGTTCGTGGGTTCCGCGCTCGTCGGTTAGGATTCCCAGGAAGAACACCCGCTTGGGAGACCTCCGCTAGGCCTCTTCGGAGGCCGCCGGTTCCGGTTCCCGGCGTGCCCTGCGGGAGCGCCGCAGGTGCCAGACGATCAGGCCGACAATGCCCAGCACCACGATGACTGCGGTGATGTCCTGCCCGGCAGCCTTGGCGACGGCGTCGTAGGAGTTGCCCGCGAAGAAGCCCAGCAGCACGAATCCGGTGCCCCAGACCAGGCCGCCGGCGGCGTTGAAGGCCAGGAACCGGGGGTAGTGCATCCGCGAGGCCCCGGCCAGCGCGGGCATCACGGCGCGGAAGAAGGCCACGAACCGGCCCAGGAACACCGCCGAGCCGCCGCGCCGGCGCAGGAACGCCTGGGCTTTGGCCAGGCCGCGGCGGCGCCGCTTCATGATCCGGATGTCCAGCAGCCGCGGTCCCACGTGCTTGCCGATCTCGTAGCCCACGGTGTCCCCGGCGATCGCGGCGGCGACCACGACGGCGGCCATGCCCCAGAGCGGGACCTCGCCGCGGCTGGAGATGACGCCGCCGAGGACCGCCGCGGTCTCACCCGGGATGACGAAGCCCACGAAGATGGCGTCCTCGGCAAAGACCAGGCACGCCACGATGGTGAAGGCCAGCGCCGGGCTGATGTTCAGGATTCCCTCGACAACCGCGCCCACATTCCCTGCCCTCCTCCGCCGCGATTCCGGCGGTTCAAGGGTCAGGGTACCGGGTCAGACCCGGGGGCTGCTGTGAGCCAGGTCCGCGGCGTTGGTGGAGGCCGCCATCAGCAGGGCGGCGCCAAGCATGTGCGCGGCCACCAAGAGCGCGGGGATGCCGTTGTAGTACTGCGTGAAGCCGATGACAGCCTGCAGGACCGTGACGCCCAGGAGAAGGAACGCGGCGGTCCGGAACGGTCCGGTGATCCGGCCGCGGAGCACCAGGTAGACGCCAAACAGGGCGCCGGCGGTGACCAGGTAGGCCGGGACGGCGTGGATGTGGGAGACGAAGTCCCAGTCGAGGTTGTTGCGCGGGGCGTCGGCGTCGCCGGCGTGCGGTCCGGCACCGGTCACCACGACGCCGAGGCAGACGGCGACGGCGGAGAACAGGGCGGCGGCGGTCAGCACCGGCCGCGCGGCGCCCGGCAGGGCCGGGAGGGTGCGGTTGCGGGCCCGGCCGGTCCGGCCGTAGGCGCGGTTGACCAGCAGGGTCGCGAGGACCACCAGGGCCATCGAGACCAGGAAGTGCAGGCCCACCACCCAGGGGTTCAGGCGGGTCAGGACGGTGATGCCGCCGATGATGGCCTGCGCGGGAATGCTGGCCAGCAGGCCCAGGGCCAGCAGGAACAGGTCGCGGCGCTCCTTGCGGAGGTTCCACAGGTAGACCAGCATGGCGACGGCCACGGCGGCGAGGGCGAAGGTCAGGAGCCGGTTGCCGAACTCGATGAAGCCGTGGATGCCCATCTCCGGGGTGTTGACCAGGGAGTCGCTGGTGCAGCGCGGCCAGGTGGGGCAGCCGAGGCCGGAGGCGGTGAGGCGGACGGCGCCGCCGGTGACCACCAGGACGGTCTGGCCGATCAGCGACAGCAGCGCCAGCCGGCGGATCGCCGGGTTGACGGTGGTGGGCAGCCGGGAGGACATCCGGGACAGGATTCGGGCGGGGCGGGATACCGTGCTCACATCATTCTCAATTCCACTTGAACCAACGGGCCGCCGCGGCGCCGGCGAGGGCCGTCCACAGCAGCAGGATAAGGACGGCAAAACCATTGACGGTGCCGGTCAGGAGCGCGTCGCGCAGCGCCTGGCCCAGCGCGCCGGAGGGCAGGAAGTGCACCACCGCCTGGGCCAGGGCGGGGAGCCGTTCGGCGGGCAGGACGATGCCGCCGAGTGCGCCGAGGAGGATCCAGAGCAGGTTGGTGATGGCCAGCGTGGCCTCCGGCCGCACCGTTCCGGCCACCAGCAGGCCGAGCGAGGTGAACGCGGCGGCGCCCAGGACCAGCAGGAGCAGGGCGGGCAGCAGTCCGGCGGCTTCGGGACGCCAGCCCATCGGCAGGGCGACGGCGGTGACCACGAGTACCTGGACCACCAGCACGGCCAGGACGGCCAGGATCTTGCCGACGATCAGGCCGGTGCGGCCCAGGGGTGTGCTGGAGAGGAAGCGGAGCACCCCGTACCGGCGGTCGAAGCCGGTGGCAATGCCCTGCCCGGTGAATGCCGTCGACATGGCGCACAGGGCCAGGATGCCGGGCACGGCGATGTCGACCCGGCTGTGGCCGAGGCCGTCCAGCAGGGGAGTGACGGCCAGGCCGATCAGTGCCATCAGCGGCAGGATGACGGCCAGGATCAGCTGTTCGCCGTTGCGCAGCATGGTGACCGTCTCGTAGCGGCCCTGCAACAGGATGCGGCGGACCAGCGGCGCGGGTTCGCTGCCCAGCGGGGCGGGCGCGGCGGCGGCCTGCGGTGCGGGGGCGGAGCTCATCGGGTCTCCCTTCCGGAGATGTCGAGGAACACGTCCTCCAGGCTGCGGGCGGCCAGGCTCATCGAGGCCGGCATGATGCCGCGGGCCGCCCACCAGGCGGTGACGGCGGCCAGGTCGGCCGGCGTCAGGGCGCCGGAGACGCTGTAGCTGCCGGCCCGGGTCTCGCGGACATCGACGGCGGCGGGCAGCACCCCGGTCAGGTCCAGCCCGGGCTCGGCCTCGAAGAGCAGGGTGCGGACGTTGCCGCCCGGAGCGTCGGGGGTCAGTTCGTGGCGCAGCAGCTGGGCGACGGTGCCCTCGGCGACGTTGCGGCCGTTATCGATGATGTAGACGTAGTCGGCCAGCCGCTGCGCATCATCCATCAGGTGGGTGGTGAGGATGATGGCCATGCCGCTGTCGCGGAGTTCGCCGATCAGGTCGAAGACCAGCTGGCGGGACTGGGGGTCCAGGCCCGCGCTGGGCTCGTCGAGGAACAGGACCTCGGGCCGGCCGGCCAGGGCGGCGGCGAGGGCCAGCCGCTGCTTCTGCCCGCCGGAGAGGCGCCGCACGCCGGTACGGCTGAAGCTGTCGATGCCCAGCCGGGCCACCAGGTCCTCAACCGGCCACGGATCCTTGTACATGCCGGCGATGTGGTGGAGCAGGGGGATGGGACGGGCCGACGGCGGGAGGCCGCCGTCCTGCAGCATCACCCCCACCCGGGAGCGCAGCTCGGCGCCCGCGGTGTCCGGGTCCTGTCCCAGCAGGCTGATACTGCCCCCGGTGCGCTTCTGCATCCCCTGGGCGCACTCGATGGTGGTGGTCTTGCCCGCACCGTTGGCGCCCAGCAGGGCCGTCACCTGGCCGCGCTCGGCCACCAGGGACACGTCGCTGACCACCCGCAGCATCTTGCCGTCCAGGCTGGGGACGGGGCCAACATCCTTGATGAGACCCTGAATGGCCAGGGCGGGGGATTCGGGAGATCGCACCGGAACATTCTACGGGATGTAGTAGGGAGCGAAGCTGGGAGCGGGCCGGGGCCCGGGTGCGGAGGTTCCCGCCGCCGGCCTCCGCCGCCGGGGAAGCCATGCCTTACTGGAACGCCGGACTAAATTACGACATGATTGTGTTGTGTATTCCATGAGTTCTGTGACTGCTTCCGCCGCGCCTCCCGCGCGTGGGGATCAGGCGCGCCCGGGCCCCGGGCCGCGGGAGACTCCGGCGCAGCCGGTCACCGCCGCGGATGCCGAGGAGCGCACCCGGGACCGCGTGCTGAGCGCGGTGCTGGAACACGGCCCGATCAGCGCCGCCGAGCTCGGCGAACTGCTGGGCTTCACCCCGGCCGCCGTCCGCCGGCACCTGGACCACCTGTCCCGCCGCGGTGTCATCGAGGTCAAGCGTGTCGCGCGCGCGGGCGCCGGAGCCGGCCGTCCCGCCCGTCGCTACGTGCTGAGCTCCCAGGGCCAGTCCAGCCTCGGCAACGACTACCTGGACATCGCCGCGTCCGCCCTGCGCCGCCTCGGCGCGGCCGCCGGGGATGACGCCGTCCGGGAGTTCGCCGTCGAACGCTTCGAAGCAATGGAGCGACGCTACGCCCCCGCGATCGAGGCCGCGGGCAGCGACATCACCGCCCGCGCCCAGGCACTCTCCGACGCCCTGAGCCGGGACGGCTTCGTCGCCTCCGCCCAGACGATCGAGGCGAAGGCGCCCCTGCCGGCGGCGCTCTCCAGCGTGCAGCTCTGCCAGGGCCACTGCCCGATCCAGCAGCTCGCCGCCCAGTTCCCCGTGTTCTGCGACGTGGAGACCGAGGTGTTCTCCCGGCTGGTCGGCGTCGACGTCCGCCGGCTCTCCACCCTGGCCCGCGGCGGCCACGTCTGCACCACCCACATACCTACGGGCCGTCCGGCCAGCGTCGGGACCACCGGTCCCGACGCTCCGGGCAACCCGGACGAAGTATCCAACCATCTGCAAGAAAGGCCGTGATGACGGACCAACTATCAGAGAAGAAGGTTGCTGAATCCACTGTGATCTCGGAGATTCTGGAAAAGAACCCCGAGTTGCACGGAATTGGCACCTATGAGTACGGCTGGGCCGACAAGAACGACGTCGGCGCCAACGCCCGCCGTGGCATCGATGAGGAGGTCGTCCGCGATATCTCGGCCAAGAAGAACGAGCCCGAATGGATGCTCGACCTTCGCCTCAAGGGCCTGAAGTACTTCGACCGCAAGCCCATGCCCACTTGGGGCGCGGACCTCTCCGGCATCGACTTCGACAACATTAAGTACTTCGTGCGGTCCACCGAGAAGCAGGCCGCCAGCTGGGAAGACCTGCCCGAGGACATCCGGAACACCTACGAGAAGCTGGGCATCCCGGAAGCCGAGCGCAGCCGCCTGGTCTCCGGCGTCGCCGCCCAGTACGAGTCCGAGGTGGTCTACCACCAGATCCGTGAGGACCTCGAGGCCCAGGGCGTCATCTTCCTGGACACCGACACCGCCCTGCGCGAGCACCCGGAGATCTTCCAGGAGTACTTCGGCACCATCATCCCGGTGGGCGACAACAAGTTCGCCTCGCTGAACACGGCCGTCTGGTCCGGCGGTTCCTTCGTGTACGTGCCCAAGGGCGTACACGTGGACATCCCGCTGCAGGCCTACTTCCGGATCAACACCGAAAACATGGGCCAGTTCGAGCGGACCCTGATCATCGCCGACGAGGACTCCTACGTCCACTACATCGAAGGCTGCACCGCGCCGATCTACACCTCGGACTCGCTGCACTCGGCCGTCGTCGAGATCGTCGTGAAGAAGGGCGCCCGCGTCCGCTACACGACCATCCAGAACTGGTCCAACAACGTGTACAACCTGGTCACCAAGCGCGCCATCTGCGAAGAGGGCGCCACCATGGAGTGGGTCGACGGCAACATCGGCTCCAAGGTCACCATGAAGTACCCGGCCGTCTACCTGGTCGGCGAGGGCGCCAAGGGCGAGACCCTCTCGATCGCGTTTGCCGGCGAGGGCCAGCACCAGGACACCGGCTCCAAGATGGTCCACATCGCGCCGAACACCAAGAGCTCGATCATCTCCAAGTCCGTGGCCCGCGGCGGCGGCCGTGCCGCCTACCGCGGCCTGGTCCAGGTCCGCGAAGGCGCCAAGCACTCGGCCAACACCGTGCGCTGTGACGCCCTGCTGGTGGACACCATCAGCCGCTCCGACACCTACCCCTACATCGACATCCGCGAGGACGACGTCGTGATGGGGCACGAGGCGACCGTCTCCCGCGTCAGCGAAGAGCAGCTCTTCTACCTGATGTCCCGCGGCATGCGCGAGGACGAGGCCATGGCCATGATCGTGCGCGGCTTCATCGAGCCGATCGCCCGTGAGCTTCCCATGGAGTACGCGCTGGAGCTGAACCGCCTGATTGAACTGCAGATGGAAGGATCGGTCGGTTAATGACTGACATCACTACTGAAAAGGCCCGCATCGGCGCGCCCTCGACCCAGCCGCTGATCGACGGCTTCACCGAGGAGGGCGAAAACCTCTCCCCGCTGAACACCGTCGATTCCAAGGCGCCGCTGGGCGGGGACGCCGTCAAGGCCCACTCGCACGGCGGCGGCGTCGGCGTCCCGGACAGCTCGCGCGCCGGCCGCCTGACCTCCTACGCCCTGGCGGACTTCAAGCCGCTGACCGGCATGGAGGAGGACTGGCGGTTCACCCCGCTCAAGCGCCTCCGCGGCCTGCACACCGAGGTCCTGAACGGCGCGGCCCCGGCCGTTACCGTCACCGCTCCGGACAGCGTCCGGGTCGAGACCGTTGACCGCGGCGACGCCCGCATCGGCTCGGCAGCGATCCCGGAGGACCGGGTCTCCGCCAACGCCTGGGAGAACTTCGCCGGCGCCACCGCCGTCACCATCCCGGCCGAGGTCCAGGCCGAGGGCGAGATCACCCTCGTGCTCACCGGCCAGGGCGACGCCCCGGCCGCGCAGCACATCGTCATCACCGCGGAGAAGTTCTCCAAGGCCGTCGTCGTCCTGGACCACCAGGGCAGCGCCGTCGTCTCCGAGAACGTCGAAATCCTGGTCGAGGACGGCGCCGAACTGACCGTCATCTCGCTGCAGGAATGGTCGGACGACTCCGTCCACGCCTCCTCCCAGCAGGCCAAGCTCGGCCGCGACGCCAAGTTCAAGCACATCGTCGTCAGCCTCGGCGGCGACCTGGTCCGCGTCACGCCGTCGGCCCGCTTCACCGCCCCCGGCGCCGAAGCCGAAATGTACGGCCTGTACTTCGCCGACGCCGGCCAGCACCTGGAGCAGCGGCTCTTCGTCGACCACGCCGTCGCCAACTGCAAGTCCAACGTCCTCTACAAGGGCGCGCTGCAGGGCAAGAACGCGCACACCGTCTGGGTGGGTGACGTCCTGATCCGCAAGGAAGCCGAAGGCACCGACACGTACGAGGCCAACCGCAACCTGGTCCTCACCGACGGCGCCCGCGCCGACTCCGTACCGAACCTCGAAATTGAGACCGGCCTGATCGCCGGCGCCGGCCACGCCAGCGCCACCGGCCGTTTCGACGACGAGCACCTGTTTTACCTGATGGCCCGCGGCATTCCGGAGAAGGTGGCCCGCCGTCTGGTGGTCCGCGGCTTCCTGAACGAGATCATCCAGCAGATCAAGGTCCCCGCCATCGAGGAACGCCTCACGGCCGCCGTCGAGCGCGAGCTCGCCGCGACGGACAACTAGGGCGCGGCAGCGGCGGACACGGAACAGGACGGGCACATGACGGAACAGCCCAAGGGCGAGCTGGTATGCACTGCCAGCGAAATCCAGGTCAAGCAGGCCCTGCGGATCCTGATCGACGACTACCCGGTAGCCGTGGTCAAGGACTCGATGGGGGAGATCCACGCGATCGGGGACACCTGCTCGCACGCGGACATCTCCCTCTCCGAGGGCGAGGTGGAAGGGTGCGCGATCGAGTGCTGGGGCCACGGCTCCCAGTTCGACCTGCGCTCCGGCCAGCCGTTGCAGCTGCCCGCCTATGACCCGGTGCCCGTCTTCGCCGTCACCATCGCGGACGGCGACGTCTACGTTGACATCAGCACCGTGCTCAACGGCGCCGAGGCGCCCAACGCCGGCTGACGCCGCCGCACCGCAGTCCATCGCACCGCACCCGGCAACTACCCACACTTTTTCGACGAGAACCATCCGGCCGCAGAGGCAGCCGGACAGAGGAGAACACGACACATGTCCACTCTTGAGATCAAGGACCTGCACGTCAGCATTGACACCGAGCAGGGCACCAAGGAAATCCTGAAGGGCGTCAGCCTGACCATCCGGACGGGCGAGATCCACGCCATCATGGGCCCCAACGGCTCCGGCAAGTCCACCCTGGCCTCCACCATCGCCGGCCACCCGCGCTACAACGTGACCAGCGGCTCCATCACCCTCGACGGCGAAGACGTCCTGGAGATGAGCGTCGACGAGCGCGCCCGCGCCGGCCTCTTCCTGGCCATGCAGTACCCGGTGGAGGTCCCCGGCGTGAGCATGACCAACTTCCTGCGCACCGCCAAGACCGCCATCGACGGCGAGGCTCCCAAGCTCCGCACCTGGACCAAGGACGTCAAGGCCGCCATGGAGCAGCTGCGCATCGACGCCGACTTCACCCAGCGAAACGTCAACGAGGGCTTCTCCGGCGGTGAGAAGAAGCGGGTGGAGATCCTCCAGCTCGAGCTCTTCAAGCCGAAGTTCGCCATCCTCGACGAGACCGACTCCGGCCTCGACGTCGACGCTCTGAAGGTCGTCTCCGAGGGCGTCAACCGCGCCCAGTCCGGCGGCAACATGGGCACCCTGCTGATCACCCACTACACCCGGATCCTGCGCTACATCAAGCCGGAATTCGTGCACGTGTTCGTCGACGGCAAGGTCGTCGAGGAGGGCGGCCCGGAGCTGGCCGACCGCCTCGAAGAAGAAGGCTACGACCGCTACGTCCAGGGTGCCGGAGCCGCAACCATCGCTGCCGACGCGGCAGCTCAGGCCTAGTAAGGACTACGCCATGACCGAAACGAATACGGCCCGCACGGGCCTCGAGGACGTCGAGGAGGCGCTCAAGGACGTGATCGACCCCGAACTCGGGGTTAACATCGTGGACCTTGGCCTGCTCTACGGTCTGAAGTACTCCGACGACGACGGCGCCCTGCTGATCGACATGACGCTGACGACGGCCGCGTGCCCACTCACCGACGTGATCGAGGAGCAGGTCGGCCAGGCCCTCGACGGGATCGTCGACGACTGGCGGCTGAACTGGGTCTGGATGCCGCCGTGGGGTCCTGAACGGATCACCGAGGACGGCCGCGACCAGATGCGCGCCCTCGGGTTCAACATCTAGGTCCGTCCCCACCGCCTCCGGGCAACGGCTTAACCACGACGGCGGCCGCCCACCTTCACTGCGAAGGTGTGCGGCCGCCGTCGGCGTTTAAGTCAGCGCTCGAGTGAGCGCAACAGCCTAGGGGGCGGCGACCTTGAAGGTGTCGCACTGGTTGATGTCGCCGGTGGTGTAGCCCTGGTAGAACCACTTCTGCCGCTGGGCGCTGGAGCCGTGGGTCCAGCTCTCCGGGGACACCCGGCCGGTGGCGGCCTTCTGGATCCGGTCATCGCCCACGGCGGAGGCCGCGGACAGCGCGTCCTGCAGGTCCTTGTCCGTGACGGCCGCAAGGAACGGCTGGCCGGATGCGGGATCCTTGGCTGTGGTGGCGTGCTTGACCCAGAGACCGGCATAGCAGTCGGCCTGCAGCTCCACGCGGACGCCGCCGGACTCGGGGCCCTGCGGGTCCTGCTGCGCCCTGTCGATGGTTCCCAGCAGGTTCTGGATGTGGTGGCCGAACTCGTGCGCGACCACATACTCCTGCGCCAGGGGACCGCCGGAGGACCCGAACCGGTCCACGAGCTCCTGGAAGAAGCCAGGGTCGAAGTAGGCGGTGCGGTCCACCGGGCAGTAGAACGGGCCAACGTCGGACGTGGCGTTGCCGCAGCCGGTGCTGGTCGCGTTGCTGAAGATCACGGTCTTGGGCCGCGGATACTGCTTGCCGTACTGGGCCAGGTACTCCGGCCAGAAGGCGTTGAGGCTGTTGACCGTGCCGTTGATCCGGCAGTCGAGCCGCCTATTGGCGTCCGCGCCGGTGGTGCAGGCCGGCGCGGTGCCCTGGCTCTGCGTCTGGTCCTGGGTGCCGGAGGTCAGGCCGCCGAGGACGTTCGGATTGATGCCGAAGAGCAGGGCCAGCAGCAGGACGACGCCGCCGCCGATCCCGCCGCCGATCTTGAGGCCGGAGCCGCCGCCGCGGCGGTCCTGCACCTGGGACGGGTCAAGCTGGACGTTGTCATTGAAGCTCATGCAAGTCACAGTAGCCGCTCCCGCCCGCGTGGGGGTGCCGTCCCGGTAAAATTGCCCCGATGCCTTTTCTCGACCGACTCCAGCGCTGGGCCGACAGCCGCCCCGACGACACCGCCGTTGTCGTCGGCGGCGCTCGGCTGACCTGGGCGCAGCTGCGGGACGGGGCCGCCGGCCTGGTCGCGTCGGCGCCGCCGGTGTCCGTGCTGGCCGAAGCCAACTCCACGGGATTCGTCGCCGCGTTTGCCGCCGCCGTCGCGGGGTCCCGCCGCTGCGCCGTCCTGGATGCCACCTGGCCGGCGGCGTTGCGCGCCGCCATCACGGAGCGGATCGGGGAGTACGCCCGCGGCCTGCCCGCCGATTCCGTCCATTCCGGCGACCTGGTCGACGGGCCGCCCCAAACCCCGTTCCTGATCGGGCTGACCTCCGGCACCACGTCCCTGCCCAAGGCCTTCACCCGGGCCCGCCGGTCCTGGCAGGTCTCGTTCGAGTCCTCGATCGAGTTGTTCGGCCTCCGGCCCGGCGACCGGACGCTCGCTCCCGGGACCATGGCGGCCAGCCTGAACCTTTACGCGCTGGCCGAGTGCCTCTACGCCGGCACCGAGTTCCACACCCTGACCGGCTTCGACGTCGGCGACGCCCACGCCGCCATCAGCCACGACGGGATCACCCGGCTGGTCTTGGTCCCCACCATGCTGCGGCTGCTCAGCGAACGCGGCCTGGCCGGCGGCGTTGATGCCTCCGGGCTGCGCAGCATCATCTGCGCCGGCTCGAAGCTGGACGCCCGCACCCTCGAGGCCGCCCGGCGCTGGGCCCCCAACGCCACCATCTTCGAGTACTACGGCGCGGCCGAACTGAGCTTCGTGGCCGGCGGCGGCCTCTGCCCGGGCGGCTCCGCGACGGCCACGCCCGCCGGGACCCTGATCGGCACGCCCTTTCCCGGCGTGGAACTTCGCATCCTGGACGAGGACGGGAACCCGGTCCCGGACGGAACCCCCGGCGACGTCTGCGTACGCAGCGGCATGGTCAGCGACGGCTACCTCTGGGGCGACGACGGCGCCGCCCTCCGGACCGTGAACGGCTGGTACACCGTCGGCGACCAGGGCTACCTCCAGGACGGTGCGCTGCACCTGCTGGGACGCCGGTCCGAGATGATCAACACCGCCGGCACCAACGTCTACCCGCACGAGGTGGAACTGGCCCTCGCCTCAGTTCCCGGTGTCGCCGCCGCCGTCGCGGCCGGACAAACCGACGAGGTCCGCGGGCAGCGGCTGGTGGCGGGCGTCGTTCCGGCCCACGGCGGCCTGTCCGCCACGCAGCTGCGCACCGGGCTGGAGTCACTGCTGCCGCGGAGCAAACGCCCCCTGGACTACTACCTCCTGACCGAGCTGCCGCTCACGGACCGTGGCAAGCCCAGCCGGGCGCTGCTGCTGTCCTGGATTGCCGACGGCGACCCGCGGGCCCGGCGTCTTGGCTGAGCCGCACCCGGCGCTGCCCCCGGAGCGGCAGCCGGTGATCATCGGGGCGCTCCGCACCCCGGTACGCCGTGCCCACGGCGCGTTCGGCCGGCTGGAGGCGCAACAGCTTCTCGCCCCGGTCCTGGGCCGGCTGCTGGCCGACGCCGGCGTCCCCGCCCGGCAGGTCAGCGACGTCGTGATCGGCAACGCCGTGGGCGGCGGCGGGAACGTCGCCCGGCTCGCCGCCCTCGAGGCTGGCCTTCCCGTCACCGTGCCCGGCCTCACCGTCGACCGCCAGTGCGGCTCCGGCCTGGACGCGATCGTGCTGGCCTCCCGCATGGTCGCCGGCGGGGACGGGACTGAGCTATACCTGGCCGGCGGCGTGGAGAGCATCAGCACCGCGCCGCTGCGCGCCCGCCGCGGCCCGGACGGCGAACCCGCGTTTTACGGCCGCGCCCGGTTCGCGCCGGAGCGGTTCGGCGACCCTGACATGGGCGCCGCCGCCGAGAACGTGGCGGAGGCCTGCGGCATCGGCCGGGAACGGCAGGACGAGTTCGCGCTCCGCAGCCACCGCCGGGCCCTGACCGCCGCCGCGGCGGGTGCCTTCGACGCCGAAACCGTCCCCGTGGACCTAGTGCCGCACGGCGGGACCGGCACGGTGACCCACGACGACGGCCCGCGCGCCTCCCTGACGCCGGCCATCCTCGCCCGTTTCCCTGCCGCCTTCGTCCGCGGCGGCACGGTCACGGCCGGGAACTCCTGCTTCGACGCGGACGCCGCGTCCGCCGTCGTGGTCACCTCCCTGGCCCACGCCCGTGAGGTGGGCGCCCGCGACGGGCTGCTGGTGCTCGGCACGGATACAGCGGGGGTGGACCCACGGCTCCTGGGCCTGGGCGCCGCCGACGCCGGGGCCCGGCTGCTGGATCGGACCGGAACCACAGCGGACGCGGTGGACCTGGTGGAGTTCAACGAGGCCTTCGCGTCCCAGACCCTGGCCTGCCTGGACCGGCTGGGCATCGACGCGGACCGCGCCAACCGGGACGGGGGAGCACTGGCGCTGGGCCACGCCTACGGAGCCTCGGGGGCCGTGCTCGTGACCCGGCTGCTCGCCCAGGCGCGGCGCGCCGGCACAGACGATCAAGTGGCCCTGGCGATGATCAGCATCGCCGGCGGCATGGGCACCGCGGCGCTGTTCCGGTACCGGAGGCTCGCCTAGCCGGCGTCGGCGTCGCCCAGGCCGCGGGCCGCCAGCGCCTCACCGGTCTGCCGGGCGAAGGCAACCGTGGTGATGAAGACCGGCAGGACCAGGGCCCGGGGATTGCGCTCCAGGCCGCGGGCCCGGGCGGAGTCCCGGACGTCGGCGAACGCCCCGGCGATGAAGGGGATGCTGCGCACCATGATGGCGATGGTCAGGGCGAAGCGCTCCGGATCCGCGCCGAACCGTTCCAACGGCCGGGCGAGGGAGGCGGCGCCGTCCAGCAGCTCCCGCACCGGGGTCGTGGCCGTCACGATCGAGGCCGCCACCACGCAGACCAGCACGTTCAGCACGATCCGCGCCGCGGTGGGGCCGCCCAGCTGCCACCACTGGAACGCGCCCACCAGCGCCAGTATGGGCAGCACCGGCCGGACCGCCGTCGCCAGCCGCCGGATTCCGGCACCGCTGGCCAGGAAGACGGCGGACAGCAGGGCAAGGGCCGCCGCGGACACGGCCCAGTCGGAGACCAGCCAGGACCCCGCGCCGCAGAGCAGCACCAGCAGAAACTTCGCCCACAACGGGGCACGGTGCACCATGGAGCGGCCGGGAACGTAGCCGGCAAGGAGGAAACCGTGGCCCCTCACGGCCGCGCCGGCATCCCGCACAGGGCGCGGTAGCAGGCCACTGCCTCCGGCGCCGCACCGTCGAAGACGACCGTCCCGGCGTCGATCACCAGCACGCGGTCCATGTCCGCGGCGATCTCCAGGTCGTGGGTGGAGAGGACCACCTGCTGCCCGAGCCCGGCCAGGGTGGTGCGCAGCAGCTCACGGTTCCGCAGATCCAGCAGCGTGGACGGCTCGTCCAGCACCAGGATCTCCGGCTCCACGGCCAGCACGGCGGCCAGAGCCGCGAGTTGCCGCTCCCCGCCGGAGAGTTCGTAAACGCTCTGGTCCGCCATGCCCAGCAGGCCGAACCGGTCCAGCACGGCCTCGGCCCGGGCACGCCGTTCCACGCCGTTGCGCACCAGGCGGCGCAGCGAAAGTTCCACGTCCTCCCGCGGTGTAGGCATCACCAGCTGGGAGAGCGGGTCGGTGAAGACGAATCCCACCCGGCGCCGCACCGCCCGCACCTCCTTGCCTGTATCTAGGCCACCCACGGTGACCCGGCCCGCGGTGGGAAGCACCAGACCGTTGAGCAGCCGCAGCAGGGTCGACTTCCCGGACCCGTTGGCGCCGATGACCCCGATCCGGTGCTCGGCCAGGGTCAGCGCGGGCAAGTCCAGCAGGGTCTTCGGTTCGGCCCGGCCGTCCACGTCAATCCGGACCGCGGGACGGTCCAGGATGATGCTCACGGCCGGGCGGTGCCGCGACGCACCCGGCGCAGCAGCAGGTCCGGGAATGCCCGGTGCAGCGCCAGGGCGATAATCACGGCGAGGACGTTCTTGATGATGTCCCCGGGGTAGAACGGCAGGTCGGCCAGGAACGCGGCCGCCAGGCTCAGCTTGGCATTGACCATCATGCCCAGGATGCCCAGGCCGTGGATGAAGACGATGCTGGCTGCCATGGCGGCGAAGAACAGCAGCACCGGGCGCAGTGTGCCGCGGCGGCCCGCGCCCGTTCCCGCCGAGGTCCGGCGGAGGACGACGGCGGTCAGGGCGCCGACGGCGGTGGCGCCCAGCAGGAAGCCGATAATGTAGCCGCCGGAGGGGCCGGCCAGCACGCCCAGGCCGGCGCGGCCGCCGCTGAAGATGGGCAGGCCCGCGAAGCCCAGCAGCAGGTAGAGGCCGACGGCGGCGAACGCCCGGGCCGGCCCCAGGGCCAGTCCGGTGAGGATGACCGCCAGCGTCTGCAGGGTGATGGGCACGCCGAGGCCGCCCACGGGGATGGCCGCGACCAGGGCGGATCCCGCCACCAGGGCGGCGAAGACGGCCACCAGGGCCAGGTCGGTGGCGTCCCATCGGCGGGCGGCGGGAGCCACAGCGGTTCCGGCAGCGCCGTCGTCGGTGGATGGCTGCGCGTAAGCGGAGGGCGCGGCGGGGGTGCCGGTCGGTGCGGAGGTGTTCTCGGTGCTGGCCATGCTGTGTCCTGTTCGTCACGGAATTCGGGTCCTGACTCCGACGGTACGTCCTGGGTGACGGCCCGTTTTTGTAGCCCCTCCACTAGTGGCGGGGCCACCCGCTGGGGGACTCCACCAAAAGTGGCCGGCCCGGCCGCCCACCGCCCCGATGCGGGCCGGCGGGGGTGCTGCCGGTAGACTGGAACAGACCGTGTTCTCGGCCCCACCGCCCCGGCGCCTTGCAGGCATGACCGCCGCGCCGCGGCGTTCCCTGTTGTGAAAGGCCTTAGCTGCATTGATTACCGTCCAGGATCTCGAACTGCGCGCCGGCGCCCGCCTCCTTATGGACCAGGTGAGCTTCCGGATCGACAAGGGAGACAAGATCGGCCTCGTGGGCCGAAACGGTGCAGGTAAGACCACGCTCACCCGTGTGCTCGCCGGCGAGGGCCTGCCCGCGGCCGGCAAGGTGACCCGCAGCGGCGAGATCGGCTACCTGCCGCAGGACCCCCGCACCCCGGACATGGAGCAGCTGGCCCGCGACCGGATCCTCTCCGCCCGTGGCCTGGACATCGCCGTCGGCAAGCTCCGCGCCGCGCACGAGGAAATGGCCAGCGAGGACCCTGCCGTCCAGCGCAAGGCCATGAACCGCTACGACCGGCTGGAGTCCGAGTTCCTCGCCGCCGGCGGGTACGCCGCCGAGGCCGAGGCCGCCGCGATCTGCTCCAACCTCGCCCTGCCGGACCGGCTGCTGAACCAGCCGCTGAAGACCCTTTCCGGCGGTCAGCGCCGCCGCGTGGAGCTGGCCCGCATCCTGTACTCGGACGCCGAGACCATGCTCCTCGACGAACCGACCAACCACCTCGACGCCGACTCGATCGCCTGGCTCCGGGATTTCCTCAAGAACCACCAGGGCGGCCTGATCGTCATCAGCCACGACACCGAGCTGCTTGAGGCCACGGTGAATAAGGTGTTCCTGCTCGACGCCAACCGCGCGCAGATCGACATCTACAACATGGACTGGAAGCGCTACCTGACCCAGCGCGAGACCGACGAGCGCGCCCGCAAGCGCGAACGCGCCAACGCCGAAAAGAAGGCCCAGGTCCTGATGGACCAGGCCAACAAGATGCGCGCCAAGGCTACCAAGGCCGTCGCCGCGCAGAACATGGCCAAGCGCGCCGAGCGCCTGCTCGGCGGCCTCGAGGCGGTCCGCGAGAACGACCGGGTGGCCGCGCTGCGCTTCCCGGACCCCTCGCCGTGCGGCAAGACCCCGCTCACCGCCGACGGGCTCAGCAAGTCCTACGGCTCGCTGGAGATCTTCACCGACGTCGACCTCGCGATCGACCGCGGTTCCAAGGTGGTCATCCTGGGCCTCAACGGTGCCGGCAAGACCACCCTGCTGCGGATGCTCGCCGGCGTGGACAAGCCGGACACCGGCAAGGTGGTCGCAGGCCACGGCCTCAAGGTGGGCTACTACGCGCAGGAGCACGAGACCCTGGACGTGGACCGCACCGTGCTGCAAAACATGCGCTCCGCGGCGCCGGACATGAACGACTCCGAGGTCCGCGGCATCCTGGGCTCGTTCCTGTTCTCCGGGGACGACGTCGACAAGCCCGCCGGCGTGCTTTCCGGCGGTGAGAAGACCCGCCTGGCGCTGGCCACCATCGTGGCCTCCAGCGCCAACGTGCTTCTCCTCGACGAGCCCACCAACAACCTGGACCCCGCCAGCCGCGGCGAAATCCTGGGCGCCCTGCGCAACTACACCGGCGCCGTCGTCCTGGTCAGCCACGACGAGGGCGCCGTCGAGGCGCTCAACCCGGAGCGGGTCGTCATGCTGCCCGACGGCGTCGAGGACCTCTGGAACGAGGACTACCTGGACCTGATCACGCTGGCGTAGGCTGCCGGCCCCGGTCGCCTTCGCGGCCCGGCTCGCCCGATTTGCCACGAAGGGCCGCTAACCGTCAGGTTTAGCGGCCCTTCGTGGCAAACGGGTGGCACTCGCCGTGGCTGCGGCGTCGGAAGCCATGCCGTCCTTGCTCAGAAGCCCTGGGCGTCGAGGATGGCGTCTTCCTCTTCCTCGGCCGTGGCGTTCTTTCGCTTCCGGGGAGCCGGACGACGGCGGGGCGCATTCGCGGCGGAGTGGTACGCCGCCTCGCCCCGGGCCTCTGCCTCCTCGGCGTCTTCGGCGTCGATGGCGGCGTTGCGCGCCTGCTGCCGGGCCGCATAGCCGAAGGCGAAGAACATCAGCACGCCGAACGCGAACCACTGCAGCGAGTAGGACAGGTGGGTGCCCTCGTCCGTGGACGGCTTCGGGAAGCCCAGCGGCATGGTCGCGGCAGCGGGACTCTCGCTGGCCACCTGTCCATACGCGCCGGTCAGCACCGGGTAGCCCAGCTGTCCGGCGTACGTGGGAAGGTCAATGGAGGCCAGCTGCCCCTCCGGGGCGCCGCGCTGCAGGGTCGGCTCCGAGGGCTTGAGCCGGGCGACGACGGTGACGTTGCCTTCGGGCGGCGCCGGCACCGAGTCCGGGCTGCCGGGCGTCTTGTTGCCGATCGGCAGCCAGCCGCGGTCGATCACCACGGTGTCGCCGGAATCGAGCTTCAGCGGGACCACCACCTCGTAGCCGGGCTGGCCGTTGAGCGGCCGATTGCGCACCACCCGCTGGCCGGCGGTGTCATAGACGCCGTGGAGCTCCACCTGGGTCCATTCGCGTTCCGCATCCAGCCGGACGAACTCGTTGCGTACCTCGGTGAACGGCAGCGGGGTGGCCGAGTAGTTCGAGACGACGCGGTTGATCTCGGCCAGCGTCTCGGCCCGGCGGTCCATCTGCCAGCGGCCCAGGAAGACGCACGCCGTGGCGAAGATGGCGGCCAGCAGCAAATAGCCCAGCCACTTGCTGGAAAAGAGAAAGCGGTACATTCAGGCGGCCCCGCCCGGGGTCGCGGGGGACTCGTCAGTCACGAGGGGGAGGGTTTCCTTCCAGAGGCCGCGGGTCCGGAGGTAGTCCTCCAGCCACTCGCGGTGGTCCCCGCACGCCAGCCAGGTTTTGCGCCGGTCGGGGGTGTGAATCTTCGGATTGTTCCAGAGCAGCCGCCACTCTGCTCCGGCACGGCACGCCTTGCGCGAGCAGATGGCGGTTTCCGGCGCGGCGGTCCCGCCGGCCAGGTCGAGGAGGTTCATGAAGCGGCCCGTCTGTGGTCTTCGTCGTCATCGTCGTCGTCGATGATCTCGCCCTGAAGCAGGGTGACCGGCCCGTCGTCGTCGGGCATGTCGCCGAAGGACTCCGCCGGCGGCGGTCCCTCCAGCTGGCCCAGCGGCACGTAGTCGATCAGTGACTCGCTGTGTACCTCCGTCTTGTCGTTGCCGTTGGCGACCACCACCGCAAACCAGGGCAGGAACACGGCCCCGATCACCGGGAGGATTTTGAACCAGCCGTCAACCACAAAGATCAGAACCAGGCAGACCATGCGGATGCCCATGGCCAGGGCATACTTGACCATCCGCGAACGCATCTCTTCCGAGTGGGCGGTGGCGGCGTCGGTGATGCTGTGGACCTCGGTGTCCTCGAAGTCCTCGCCGGGCGTGGTGCCGCCGGGCCGGTTCTTGTTTGTCACAGCTGTCAGATCACGCTCCATAGGCTCACCGTCAATTCTCGCACCATCGGCGGAAGCGCCCAAACGGCTCCGGCACCGGAACACTGGCTAAGATCGAAGGCAGGAAACCCAGCCCCGAGCGGCGCCACTGAGCCGCAGAATCCCGGAGACCACCATGACCGAAGCAAGCTCCACGGGACGCAGCGTCCTCATCACCGGCGGCAACCGCGGCATCGGACTGGCCATCGCCGAGTCCTTCCTCGCCAACGGCGACAAGGTAGCCGTGACCTACCGCAGCGAATCCGCCCTGCCCGAGGGCATCCTGGGCGTCAAGGCGGACGTGACGGATGAGGCCTCCGTCGACGCCGCCTTCGCCGAGGTCGAGGCGGCCCACGGTCCGGTGGAGGTGCTGGTGGCCAACGCCGGCATCACCAAGGACACCCTGCTGATGCGGATGAGCGAGGACGACTTCACCTCCGTCATCGACACCAACCTCACCGGAGCCTTCCGCGTCATCAAGCGCGCCTCCAAGGGCATGATCCGGGCCCGCAAGGGCCGTGTGGTGCTGATCTCCTCCGTCTCGGGCCTCTACGGCGCGCCGGGCCAGATCAACTACTCCGCTTCCAAGGCCGGCCTCGTGGGCATCGCCCGCTCGCTGACCCGCGAACTCGGCGCCCGGGGCATCACCGCCAACGTGGTGGCCCCCGGCTTCATCAACACGGACATGACCGCCGAACTGCCGGAGGCCACCCAGAAGGACTACCTGACCAAGGTTCCCGCCGGCCGCTTCGCCGAGGCGTCCGAGGTGGCCAACGTCGTCCGCTGGATCGCCAGCGACGAGGCCGCCTACATCTCCGGCGCCGTGATCCCGGTCGACGGCGGCCTCGGAATGGGCCACTAGCCTTCTTCGCCGGGCGCGTCCCGGGAGTTTAACGGCGGCGCCGGACCCTGCGGGGACCGGCGCCGCCGTCGGCCTTTTGGCCCTAGCCGCCCAGCCCGCGCCGTCATGTACTGGACGCACAGCCCCCACCACACCGAGGCGGGGCGTGCACCCAGGAGGAAAGATCGTGACCGAACTCAGCAAATGGGCTCCCTCGGACATGCTGGAACCCGTCCGCCGGTTCCTCGACGGTGACTTGTCCATGACGCCGTCCATGAAGGTCGAGCAGTTCCAGGACGGCAACACCCTGGTGGTCCGCGCGGAGGTCCCGGGCATCGACCCGGACAAGGACGTGGACGTCTCTGTCAGCGACGGCATGCTGCACATCCGGGCCGAACGCGAGGAAAAGTCCGAGCACAAGAGCAAGAACGGCTACCGCTCCGAATTCCGCTACGGCTCGTTCTCGCGCAGCGTCGCCCTGCCGGCCGGCGCGAAGGAAGAGGACATTACCGCCACCTACAAGGACGGGGTCCTCGAAGTCCGCGCCCCGGCCCCGGCAACGGCCGCCGCGGAAGCCAGCAAGAAGATCCGGGTGGACCGGGGTTAGGTTTCCAGCGGATTGGTCCAACCGGCTGCCCGTCTCCCGGGGCGGGCCGCCGTGCCTTGCCGGCTGCCCGTCCCCGGCACGCCGCGGACGGACCGCCGGAACTAGGCTGCTCCGGCTTCTTTGTGGGTCCCGTACAACCGCTTTGCCCGGCGTCGCTGGCATGATGGACAGCAGACCCCACGCAATTTGGATGGATGGAACAAAGGAGCTCGAATGGGACTGCTGGAGAACAAGACCGCGATCGTGACCGGTTCGTCGCGCGGCATCGGCGCCGACGTGGCGAAATTCCTGGCCGCCGAGGGCGCCGCCGTGATCGTGAACTACCGCCAGAAGGCACCTCGGGCCAACAAGGTCGTCGCGGAGATCGAGGCCGCCGGCGGCCGGGCCGCCGCGGTCGGAGCGGACCTGACCACCCAGGAAGGCGTCCAGGCCCTGGCCAGCGCCGCCATGGAAAACTTCGGCTCCCTGGACCTGCTGGTCCTCAACGCCTCCGGCGGCATGGAAAGCGGCATGGAGGAGGGCTACGCGCTCAAGCTCAACCGCGACGCCCAGGTCAACATGCTCAACGCCGCCGTGCCGCTGATGCCGGAGGGTTCCCGCGTCGTGTTTGTCACCAGCCACCAGGCCCACTTCATCGACACGGTTCCCACCATGCCCGAGTACGAGCCGGTGGCCCGCAGCAAGCGCGCCGGCGAGGACGCGCTGCGCGAGCTGGTCCCGAGCCTGGCCGACAAGGGCATCTCCCTGGTGGTCGTCTCGGGCGACATGATCGAGGGTACGGTCACCGCCACCCTGCTGGACCGCTCCAACCCCGGCGCCATCGAGGCCCGCCGCGCCGAGGCCGGCAAGCTGTACTCCGTCAACGAATTCGCTGCCGAGGTCGCCAAGATGGCCACAGCCGACGTCGAGAGCGGCCACACCGAGTACGTCGGCGGCGCCGACTACTTCGAGAAGAGTGGCAGCAACTAGCCGATTCTCCCACCGCGGAATTTCCCGCGGACACGGCAAAGGCCGGGGCAGGCGCCCCGGCCTTTGCCGTGTCCGGTGTGTCCGGAATCAGAGCCCGGTCAGACCCCGGCGATGTGCCGGACCGTGTCGAGGTAGGGCAGGTCGACGGCGGCATCCGCCGCGGCGCGGACGGCGGGCTTGGCGTTGAACGCCACCCCGATGCCGGCGGCGCCGAGCATGTCCAGGTCGTTGGCGCCGTCGCCGACGGCGATCGTGTGCTCCAGCGGGATGCCCTCGGCCGCCGCCCACTCGCGGAGGTATTTTTCCTTCGCCGCCCGGTCGATGACGTCCCCGAGGACGCGGCCGGTGAGGGCGCCGTCGACGATTTCGAGCTCGTTGGCGATCCAGTAGTCCAGCCCCAGGCCGGCCGCCAGCGGGCCGAGGATCTGGTTGAAGCCGCCGGACACCACCGCCACGGCATGACCGGCCGCCTTGAAGGCCGCCACCAGTTCTGCGGCCCCCTCGCTGAGGCTGACCTCGGCGCGGACATCGTCCACGACGGCGGCCGGCAGGCCGGCAAGCACCGCTACCCGGGCGTGGAGGCTCTGGGCGAAGTCCAGCTCGCCGCGCATCGCGGCCTCCGTCACGGCGGTGACCTCCTCCCGCTTGCCCGCGTAGGCCGCCAGCAGTTCAATCACTTCCTGCTTGATCAGGGTGGAATCGACGTCCATCAGCAGGAGCTTCCGCGGCGCGCTCCGCAGCCCGTCCGGCACCAGGGCGGTGCCGAAGCCGGCGCCGACGGCCGGGGAGACGGCCTTCCGCAGTCCGGCCAGTGCGGCGTCGGTCAGCGGTTCCGAGGTCGTGCACTCCGCGGTGTGGACCGTGTAGCGGCCGTCGCCGGCGGTGTCCTCGTCGGTGATGGCCAGCCCGGCGGCGGCCAGTGCGCCGCGGACCTGCCGGAGGTCGTCGTCGGACAGGGCGGGGCCGTAACTGACCGCGGTCACGTGGGAAATCATGGCCCCAATCCTATCGAGCGGGCCGGTGCCGGCCCGCATCCATGACGCCGCGAAGGGGTCGCGGTGACCCCCGTCACCGCCAGGACGCAGCGCCGCCGCAGTACTGGTCAGGCCATGGGGTCGCGCCCGGACGGTGGCGCCGGGGGAGGTGCGCCGCTCCGGTTATCAATCGTCAGCTTTTTTGTCCTAGTGTCTACTCCTATGAGTGAAGTTCTTGAATTGGCCGCCGTCAGCGTTGTCCGCGGGGCGAAGACGCTCCTGGACAAGGTGGATTGGCAGGTCAAGGAGGGCGAACGCTGGGTGGTCCTCGGCCCCAACGGCGCCGGCAAGACCACGCTCCTGCAGGTCGCCGCGGCCCGCCTGCACCCCACCTCCGGCAAGGCCGGCATCCTCGACGAGGTCATGGGCGCCGTCGACGTCTTCGAACTCCGGCCCCGGATCGGCCTGTCCTCCGCGGCGCTGGCCAACCAGATCCCCGAACATGAAAAGGTCCTCAACGTCGTCGTGACGGCCGCCTACGGGGTCACCGGCCGCTGGCGCGAGGGCTACGAGAAGGACGACGAGCGCCGCGCCTTCGCCCTGCTCAACGAATGGGGGATGGGCCCACTGCTCAACCGCCCCTTCGCCTCCCTCTCCGAGGGCGAACGCAAGCGCGTCCAGATCGCGCGCGCCCTGATGACCGATCCCGAACTGCTGCTGCTCGACGAACCGGCCGCCGGCCTGGACCTCGGCGGGCGCGAGGACCTGGTCCAGCGGCTGAGTGAACTCGCCGCGGACGAGGACGCCCCCGCCATCGTCCTGGTGACCCACCACCTCGAAGAGGTGCCGCCGGGCTTCACGCACGCCCTGCTGATCCGCGACGGCGGCATCGTCGCCGCCGGGCCGCTGCGCGAGACGCTCACCGCGGAGAACCTCGGCGAGACCTTCGGCGTCGAGCTGGACGTCACCGAAACCGGGGGCCGCTACACCGCCACCGCCCGCCGCTAAGCGGGGTCCCTGAACGCGCGTGGACCTTCTCGGCAGCATCTTTGTCTTCTTCGCCGGCCTCTGGGCCGGGACCATCAACTCCGTGGTGGGCTCCGGCACGCTGGTGACCTTCCCGGTGCTGATCGCCCTCGGCTTCGCGCCGGTCACGGCCTCGATCAGCAACGCCACCGGACTGGTGGCCGGCAACGCCGCGGGCGCCTGGGGCTACCGCAAGGAACTCGCCGGCCGCCGCAGCCAGCTCATCCGTCTGCTGCCCGCCTCCCTGCTGGGCGGCATCACCGGCGCCTACCTGCTGCTGCACCTTCCCGAGGTGGTCTTCCAGTACGCCGCCCCGGGACTGATCGTCCTGGCCCTGCTCATGGTGGCCTTCCAGCCGCGGCTGCAGCGCTGGGTGCAAAACCGGGAATCGGATCCGGAGACCGCCGCCAGGGACAAGAGGCACAGCGCCCTGCTCGTAGTGCTGGTCTACCTGGCAGGGGTTTACGGCGGCTACTTCGTGGCCGCGCAGGGCATCCTCCTGGTCGGGATCCTCGGCGTCTTCATGGCCGGAACCATCCAGAACGCCAACGCCATGAAGAACATCCTGGTCCTCGGCGTGAACATCGTCGCGGCGGCGTCCTACCTGCTCTTCGCGTTCGACCGGATCAGCTGGCCCGCCGTGGCGCTGATCGCCGTCAGCTCCCTGATCGGCGGGTTCATCGGCTCCAAGGTGGGCCGCCGGCTCCCGCCCGCCGTGCTGCGCGGCGTCATCTTTACCCTGGGCCTGGTAGCCCTCGGGTTCATGATCGCGAAGCTGGTGAACTGAGATGCCCCTGCACCACCTCGAGTCCGCGGACGATCCCCGCGTCGCCGACTACACCCAATTGACCGACGTCCACCTCCGCAAGATCCGCGAACCCGCCGAGGGCCTCTACATCGCCGAGTCCTCCCGTGTGCTCCGCCGGGCCCTCGCCGCCGGCCACCGGCCCCGGTCCTTCTTCCTCGCCGAAAAGTGGCTGGCGGACCTGGCGGACGTGTTCGAGCAGTACCCGGACGTCCCGGTCTACGTCGGCCCGGCCGCCCTGCTGGAGGAGATCACCGGATTCCACCTGCACCGCGGGGCCATGGCCGCCATGCACCGGCCGGCCCCGGTGCCGCTGCCGGAGCTGCTCGCCGGCGCCCGCCGCATCGCCGTGCTCGAAGACATCGTGGACCACACCAACGTCGGCGCCATCTTCCGCTCCGCCGCGGCCCTGGGCCTGGACGCGGTGCTGGTGACGCCGCGCTGCGGGGACCCGCTGTACCGCCGCAGCGTCCGGGTCAGCATGGGCACGGTCTTCCAGGTGCCCTGGGCGCGGCTGGAGGACTGGCCCGCGGACCTTGCCGTCCTCCGGGACCACGGCTTCACCGTGGCCGCCATGGAGCTCACTGACGACGCCGTCGACGTCGACGAGCTCGCCGCACGCAACCCGGAGAAGCTGGCGCTGGTCCTCGGCACCGAGGGCGCCGGCATGAGCCCGGAGACCCTCGCCGCCGTCGACCTCGCGGTCAAGATCCCAATGCGTCCCGGCGTGGACTCGCTGAACGTCGCCGCGGCCTCCGCGGTCGCGTTCTGGGAACTCCGCGCCCGCTGAGGCGGCGCCCTGGCCTGCGCACGTACCTGGCGCCGGCACCTGCGGCCCCGCGTTCGCGGGAGGCCCGTGACTGCGGTATCATTTACAGCTGGCCGTGCCGTGTGATCGGCACGCCAACTCCAACTCATACCTGGCAGCTGGCAAAATCCAGTTGCGCGAACAAAGGTCCAATTATGCAGGCAGATATCCACCCGAAGTACGAAGCTGTTGTTTTCAACGACCTGGCTTCCGGCGTCAAGTTCCTGACCAAGTCCACCGTTTCTTCCTCGAAGACCATCGAGTGGGAAGACGGCAACACCTACCCGGTCATCGACGTCGAAATCTCCTCCGAGTCCCACCCGTTCTACACGGGTAAGCAGCGCATCATGGACTCCGCAGGCCGCGTCGAGCGCTTCAACGCTCGCTTCAAGGGCTTCGGCGGCAAGAAGTAATTCTGCTCCAAGGTCTTGGGAGGCCCGCACCGGCAACGGTGCGGGCCTTTCGCGTTAACCGCCGCCCTGTCCCGCCGCCGCGCTCGTGGCAGGATTGAGGGTATGACTTCCTCCTCTTCCACCCCCGCAACGGCAGACGGAAACGGCGACGGCGGCCGCCGCCACGGCGAATACAAGGTCCCCGGCGGCAAGCTGGTGGTCGCCGACCTCGAGGTGGACAACGGCGTGCTCAGACACGTGTCCATCAGCGGCGATTTTTTCCTCGAGCCCGACGAGGCGCTGCCGGAGATCAACCGGGCCCTCACCGGGCTCCCCGCCGAGACTCCGGCGGCCGACCTCGCCGCCGCCGTCACCGCGGCGCTGCCGGAGGGCACCGTGCTGTTCGGCCTGTCCGCCGAGGCCGTCGCGATCGCCGTGCGCAGGGCCTTGGCCAAGGCCACCGGCTGGGGCGACCACCACTGGAACGTCATCGCCCCCACGGTGCTGCCCACGCAAGTGAACGTTGCCCTGGACGAGGTCCTCACCGAGGAGGTCGGTGCCGGGCGCCGCAATCCCACCCTGCGGTTCTGGGACTGGGAGGAGCCCTCCGTGGTGATCGGCAGCTTCCAGTCGGTCCGCAACGAGGTCCAGCCCGAGGGCGTCAGCCGGCACGGCATCAGCGTGGTCCGGCGGATCAGCGGCGGCGGCGCCATGTTCATGGAAGCCGGCAACTGCATCACCTACTCGCTCTACCTGCCGCAGACTCTGGTGGACGGGCTGAGCTTCGCCGACTCCTACGGCTTCCTGGACGCCTGGGTCCTCGCCGCCCTGGAAAAGGTGGGCATCAACGCCTTCTACGTCCCGCTCAACGACATCGCCACGGACCAGGGCAAGATCGGCGGCGCCGCGCAGAAACGGCTCGCCAACGGCGGCATGCTGCACCACGTGACCATGAGCTACGACATCGACGCCGACAAGATGGTCGAGGTGCTCCGGATCGGCAAGGAGAAGCTCTCGGACAAGGGCACCACCAGCGCCAAGAAGCGCGTGGACCCGCTGCGCCGCCAGACCGGCCTGAGCCGGGCCGACATCGTGGCGGCGATGATCGAGGTGTTCACCGACCGGTACGGCGCGACGCCGGCCGAGCTTACCGACGTCGAACTCGACGCCGCGCGGGCGCGGGTGGAGGCCAAGTTCGCCACCGAGGAGTGGCTGCACCGGGTCCCGTAGCCCGCACCCGCCACGTCCGTAAACGGCAGCCAGCCGGCTGCCGTTGCCCGCTGGAGGTAAGTTAGCGGGCGGGTGCGTTAGCCGGCGGCCTGCGCGGTGAGCGCCCGCAGCAGGTGGCTGCGCTGCTCGATGACGATCCGTCGGAGGGCCCGCGGCGCGTCCGCGTGTTCGGTGAGCCAGCGGTCCGTCCTGACCACCACCGGGTGCTCTGCCGGGGCGTGGCCGCTGAGATCCTGCCCCGCCGGGTACAGCCCGCGGACGATCCTGCTGGCGATTTCGATGCTGCGGCTGCCCCAGACCCGCTCCAGCGCCTCAAAGTAGGGGTCCACGAAGCCGGCCAGCAATTCCGCGCGCGCCGTGGTGAAGCCGGCGATCGTGGCGCTGAGCTGCTGGTTGGACAGGTCCGTGCCGTTGACAGCGGCCTCCCACGCCTTGGCCTTGACCTGCGGGTCGGGCCGTGCGGCCAGGGCCGTGGCGTGTCCCGAACGGCCGGAGGCGGTGTTGTCGCGGGAGAGTTCGGCGTCGAGCTCGTGCGGGTCGGCCTGGCCGTTGGCGGCGAGGGCGTGCCAGAGGTTCCAGCGGAGTTCGGCGTCGACCGCCAGCCCCTCAATCACGGTACTGCCGTCCAGCAGGCCGCGCAGCAGGGGCAGGCGGCTGCCGTCGTGGCGGCTGGCCGCGGCAACGGTGCGGGCCCAGGCCAGCTGCTGGTCCGAGCCGGGGCCGGCCTGCTCGAGCTGGGCGACGGCGGCGTCCAGGAAGGTGCGGCGCACGGCGTCCCGTTCCGCGGCGGGGACGTAGCGTTCGACGGCGGTGGCGGCGTTGCCCAGAATCGCGAGCAGCACGCCGATGCCGGTTTCCGCGGGACCGAACCGCTGCACCGCTGCCACGTAGTCCGCGGCGGGCGTGACGGCGTCCCGGGCCGAGTCCCAGAGCGCGGTCCAGCAGAGCGCGCGGGCCATCGGGTCGGTGATGCGGTCCAGGGATTCCCGGACCGTGGCCTCGGACACCGGATCCAGCCGGACCTTGGCGTAGCTGAGGTCCTCGTCGTTGACCAGCAGCAGCTCCGGCCGGGGCTTTCCGGTGAGGTCCGGAATGGCGGTGTGTCCGCCGTCAACGTCGGTTTCCACGCTGGCGGTGCGGACCAGGGCGCCGTCCGCATCCCGGTTGTAGAGGCCGATCCGCAGCCGGTGCGGGCGGGGTTCGGGGGAGCCGGTCACCGGGTCGGTGGCGTCCTGTCGCACGCCCACGGCGGTCAGCACCCCGTCCTCGTCGGTGATCTCGGGTGTGAGAGTGGAGATCCCGGAGGTCTGCAGCCACTGCCGGGCCCAGGGGCCCAGGTCCCGGCCGGAGGCGGCGCTG
Organism: Arthrobacter sp. NPDC080086; assembly: GCF_040702285.1. Taxonomy (NCBI): domain Bacteria; kingdom Bacillati; phylum Actinomycetota; class Actinomycetes; order Micrococcales; family Micrococcaceae; genus Arthrobacter; species Arthrobacter sp. NPDC080086. Next base: position 21,608 of record NZ_JBFBKP010000004.1, on the reverse strand, counting down.
AGGGCGGCCAGCAGGTCGGCCAGGGTGGTGTTACCGAACGCGTGGTCGCGGAAGTAGCGGCGTGAGCCGGCGATGAAGTCCTCAAACCCCACATAGGCCACCAGCTGCTTGAGGACCGAGGCGCCCTTGGCATAGGTGATGCCGTCGAAGTTTTGCTTGGCGGCCTCCAGGTCCGGGATGTCCGCCACGATCGGGTGGGTGGTGGGCAGCTGGTCCTGGACATAGGCCCACGCCTTGCGGTTGTTGGCGAAGTTCACCCAGGCGGTGTCCCAGTCCGTGGTCCGGTCCACGCCCAGGGTGCCCATGTAGTCGGCGAAGGATTCCTTGAGCCAGAGGTCATTCCACCACTGCATCGTGACCAGGTCGCCGAACCACATGTGCGCCATCTCGTGCAAGAGGGTGTTGGCCCGGCCCTGGTACTGCGAATCCGTGGCCCGGGAGGTGAAGACGTAGCTCTCGGTGAAGGTCACCAGGCCCGGGTTTTCCATCGCCCCGAGGTTGTATTCGGGGACGAACGCCTGGTCGTATTTGCCCCACGGGTAGGGGTAGTCGAAGAGCCGATTGAAGAAGTCCAGGCCGTTGCCCGTCAACCGGAACAGCTCATCGGTGTCGAAGGAGGAGGCCATCGACGCCCGGCAGTACACGGCCAGTGGCACCTCCAGTGCGGTCCCGTCGGAGAGGGTGCCCTGCCAGCTGCTGTCCGCGCGGAAGTAGGGGCCGGCGAGGACGCTGGTGATGTACGTGGACACCGGCTTGGTCGGGGCGAAGTCCCAGCGGCTGGTGGCCGGGTCGCTGGTGAGCTGGGTACGGGCGGCCTCGACGCCGTTGGAGGCGACCTGCCAGCCCGACGGCGCCATCACATGGAAGGTGAACTCTGCCTTGAGGTCCGGCTGTTCGAAGTTGGCGAAGACCCGGCGGGCGTCAGCCGGCTCGTACTGGGTGTACAGGTAGCACTGGCCGTCGGCGGGGTCGAAGAACCGATGCATGCCTTCCCCGGAGGTGCTGTACAGCGCGGTGCCGGTGACGGTGACCTGGTTCTCGGCCTGCAGGTTGTCCAGCCGGATCCGGGATCCGTCGACGACGTCGGCCACGGGCAGGCCCTTGCCGTTGAGGAACACGCTGTGCACCTCGGAGCTGATGAAGTCCAGGAAGGTGCTGGACCCTGGTTCGGCGGCGGCGAAGGTGATGACGCTGCGGCTGGGGTAGCCGGCCACCGTGGGGTCCGCGGCCTGCCGGACATCGAGGGACACATCGTAGCTGTGCGTGGTGATCAGGGCCGAGCGGGCGGCCGCTTCTTCACTGGTCAAATTCTGGTTGGACACGCTGCTATCTAATCACGCAGGCGCCCCGCGCAGCTCAGTGCCCGGGCAGCATCAGGACCGCCGCGCCCAGGCCGAGGGCGGCGATCAGCAGCCACGCCGCGAGGGCCGCGAGCAGCGCCCGGGTGCCGGTCCGCAGCAGTTCGCGGACCCGGACGGCGGACCCCAGCCCGAACAGGGCCATGCCCAGCAGGATGTCCTGCAGCAGGGCGGCCGCCTCCAGCACGCCCGCGGGCAGCACCCCGGTGGAGCGGAGCGCGGCCATCGCGACGAACCCCAGCACGAACAAGGGCACCACCGGAGGCATGGTCCCGCCGGAATCATCGCGGAGCCGGTGGTGCAGCCCGGCGACGGCTACCATCGGGGCCAGCAGCAGCACCCGGGTCAGCTTCACGATCACCGCCACCGCCAGGGCCGCGGCGCCGGCGGTCTGCGCGGTGGCCACCACCTGGCCGACGTCGTGCACGGATGCCCCCACCCAGGCGCCGAAGAGCTGCGGGCCTAGTCCCAGCGGGCCGGTGAGCAGCGGCAGGACGCCGATCGCGAGGGTGCCGCAGAGCGTCACCAGGGCCACCGGCAACACCGTGTCCTGCTGCCGGATGCGGCGGACCGCGGCCATGGCCCCGATCGCGGAGGCGCCGCAGATCGCGAAGCCAGTGGCGATGAGCAGCGACACGCTCGGGGGCAGCCGGAAGATCCGGCCGATGCCATAGGTGCCGGCGAACGAGACCAGGACGACGCCGGTGATCAGCAGCAGCGCGGGCCAGCCGAGGCCCAGGACGTCCACCACGCTGACCTTGAGGCCCAGCACCACGATGCCGCTGCGCATCAGGTGCTTCCCGGCGAACCCCAGTCCCGCCCGGCCCGGCCCGGACGTCCAGGCGGAAATGCCCGGGAGATTCGCGGCGAGCAGGCCGAGCACGACGGCAACCGTCATGGCGGGCAGCGCGGGCACCAGCGCGTGGACGGCCAGGGCGGCAGCGACGGCGGCGGCGCAGGCCAGCAGCCCGGGAAGTAGCGGCGGCAGGCCGCGCAGGGAAGCGGTGAAAGGGTGAAGGTCTCGTGGCACGGGTCCACTGTGCCGCATCGGGCCCGGAATCCCCATTTCGGCGGGAAAACCCTGCCTGCCATGCCACCGGATCGGTCGCCGTCACCCGCCCCGGAGCCGGCGTGAGCTGTACCACGGCACCGCGTGGGCTGCAACACGCCAAAAGGGGTGCGCCGATATGAAATCGGGACCAAAAAATGGTTGGCTAGTGGGCATGTCTGACCTTTTTCAGGATTACTCCGAGGCCGCCGGCCGCAGCGGGGCGTACGACGAGATGTTCGCGCCCGGCCAGCAGGCCCGCCGTTCCTACGGCCAGGTGGCCGGGGCGCTCCGCGAACTCTCCCTCGCCGACGTCACCGCCCGCGCCGATTCGATGGCCCGCACCTTCCTGGACCGCGGCGTCACCTTCGACTTCGCGGGGGAGGAGCGGCCGTTCCCGCTGGACATCGTGCCGCGCGTCATCCCGGCGGACGAGTGGACCGTCCTGGAACGCGGCGTGGCCCAGCGGGTCAAGGCGCTCGAGGCGTTCCTGAATGACGTCTACGACAAGATGGCCGTCGTCTCCGACGGCGTTATCCCGCGGCAGCTCGTCACCACCAGCGCGCACTTTCACCGCCAGGTCCACGGGTTCGAGCCCGCCGGCGGCGTCCGCGTGCACATCTCCGGCATCGACGTCATCCGTGACGAGGCCGGAACCTTCCGCGTCCTGGAGGACAACGTCCGCGTCCCCTCCGGCGTCAGCTACGTCCTCGAAAACCGCCGCGCCATGGCCAAGGGCCTGCCCGAGGCCTTCGGCCAGCAGCGCGTCCGCCCGGTCGAGGAATACCCCCGCCGCCTGCTTTCGGCCCTGCGTAAGACCGCGCCCTCCGGCGTCGACGACCCCACCGTCGTCGTCCTGACCCCGGGGGTCTTCAACAGCGCCTACTTCGAACACACCCTGCTGGCCGGCCTGATGGGCGTCGAACTGGTGGAGGGCCGCGACCTGATCTGCCGCGGCAACCGCGTCTACATGCGCACCACCGCCGGTGAGCAGCGCGTGGACGTCATCTACAAGCGCATCGACGACGAGTTCCTCGACCCGCTGCAGTTCCGCTCCGACTCCATGCTCGGCTGTCCGGGCCTGGTCAACGCCGCCCGCGCCGGCGGCGTGACCATCGCCAACGCCGTGGGCAACGGCGTCGCCGACGACAAGCTGGTCTACAGCTACGTCCCGGACCTGATCCGCTACTACCTCAACGAGGAACCGGTGATCGCGAACGTGGACACCTTCCGGCTGGAGGAGAAGGAAGCCCGCGAACACGTCCTGGACCGGCTGGATGAACTGGTGGTCAAGCCCGTGGACGGCTCCGGCGGCAAGGGCCTGGTGATCGGACCCGACGCCTCCCGCGAGGAGCTCGACGCCCTGCGCAAGCGGATCATCAGCGACCCCCGCGGCTGGATCGCGCAGCCGGTGCTGCAGCTTTCCACCGTCCCCACCCTCAGCGGCGACAAGTTCGGCCCCCGGCACGTGGACCTGCGCCCCTTCGCGGTCAACGACGGCGACGACGTCTGGGTGCTCCCCGGCGGCCTGACCCGCGTAGCGCTGAAGGAGGGCTCCCTGATCGTGAACTCCAGCCAGGGCGGCGGGTCCAAGGACACCTGGGTGCTGGCCGATTCGGCGCAGGTGCCCGTGGAGGTCATCCCGAAGCCGGCCTTCGCCATCCGGGAGCGGGTCTCGGTCTGGCCGGTGGAAAGCAACTGGCGCGACAGCCAGAAGGAACAGCAACAGCAGCAGATGGCCGAGGCCCAGGAGGTACCCGAGCATGCTTAGCCGGATCGCGGAATCATTGTTCTGGATCGGCCGCTATGTGGAGCGGGCCGACGGCACCGCGCGCATTCTGGACGTCCACCTGGAGCGCCTGAACCACCTGCCGATGGAGGAACAACGCAGCGTCGCCCGGGAGCTGCTGGCCGTCATGGGCGCCCGTCCCCAGTCCGAGGACTTCGGCCTGGACGAGCTGCTGCACGACCTGGCCTACGACAAGCACAGCGCCACCTCCATCGCCGGATCGCTCGGCGCCGCCCGGGAGAACGCCCGCCGCGCCCGGGAAACCGTCTCCTCCGGCCTCTGGGAGAGCCTGAACACCACCTACTACGGGCTGAATCAGCACCGTAAGGACGTGGTGGGCACCTACCGGTTCTGCAACTGGGTGCTGGAGCGGACCGCCATGGTCAGCGGCCTCGCCGACACCACCGTCAGCCACGACGAGAGCTGGCTCTTCCTGGTCCTCGGCCGGTCGCTGGAACGCGCCGACATGACCGCGCGCATGCTCTCCACTCGCGACGTACTCTCCGCCGGCATGTCCTGGGTGAACATGCTCCGCTGCGCCGGCGCCTACGAATCCTTCCTCCGCACCCGCCGGGCGGCCTTCGGCGACCAGCACGCGGCCGAGTTCCTGCTGCTGGACCGGCTCTTCCCGCGCTCGATCGTGTACGCGCTGCGCGACGCGGACGATTGCCTGGCCAAGCTGGACCCGTCGGCCCAGCGTGTGGGCTTCATCAACGATGCGCGCCGGATCGTGGGCCAGGCCCGCACCTTCCTCGAGTTCCACCGGACCGATGACCTGATGTCCGAGCTCCCCGAGCACATGGAGCGCGTGCAGAAGGCCGTCTCGCAGGCCTCGGACGCCATTTCCCGTAAGTACTTCAATCAGGCAGACGAACTGGCCTGGGTGGGAGAAGTTTCATGACCCGGCTGAGCATCACGCACCGGACCGCGTACAAGTACAACAAGCGCGTCACCCTCTCCTACAACGAGGCCCGGATGACGCCGCTGACGGACCCCCAGCAGGTGGTTCTGGAGTCTTCCATGAAGGTCTCACCGTCGCAGGCAGCGCTCAGCAGCTACCGGGACTACTGGGGCACCCGGGTCACGGCGTTCGACATGCAGATGCCGCACGAGCACCTCGAGGTCCTCTCCACCACCACCGTGGAGGTGCATCGGGTGGAGCGGATCCCTTCGGAGGCCGACATCGTGGGCTGGGACGTGCTCACCGCCCCGGAGACGCTGGACCAGTTCAGCGACTGGATCCCGCAGTCGCAGCTGACCGGTCCCGGCGCGGAGGTCCTGGACATCGTCCCCGGCGTCGTCGCCGGCCGCAACCCGCACGAGGCGGCCATGGCCGTGTTCGAGTGGATGCGCGGGGAGATGACCTACATGAAGGGCTCCACCGGCGTTACCACCAACGCCGAGCAGGCCTGGAACCAGCGTCAGGGCGTCTGCCAGGACCTGGCCCACCTGGCCATCGGCGCGCTGCGTAGCTGCGGCATCCCCGCCCGCTATGTCTCGGGTTACCTGCACCCGCGCTCGACGGCGGCCATCGGCGAGACCGTCGCCGGCCAGTCGCACGCGTGGCTGGAGTGGTGGGACGGCGAGTGGCGCAGCTGGGACCCGACGAACCACAAGCCTGCCGGGGATTTCCACGTCACCGTGGCCCGCGGCCGGGACTACCGGGACGTGCCCCCGCTGAAGGGCATCCTCTCCGGCGGCGGCGGTTCGGCACTGTCCGTGACGGTGGAGATCACCCGCCTGGCCTGAGCAGGCACCGGATAGGGCAACGCCGTCCGGCTACTCCAGGCCGGAGCGGGTGGCGTCGTCCAGCGGCGTCCACCAGGTCAGGGGCGGCACGATCTTGAAGCGGCGTCCGGTCACGGAATCCGGGGTGATCCGGACGAAGTGTTCCTTCTTTCCCGCCTGCCACGGGAAGAGGAGCAGGCCCACGGTGTCCAGCACTTCCTCCTGGTTTTTCACCGGGGCGGCCTGGCCCTTGACCACCACGCTCCACGCGATCCCGGTGTCCGCGTCCACGCCGTCGGCCTCCACCGCCACCGGAGTGTCGCCCGTGGCGGCCTGGAGCTTGGTGCCGTCCGCGGTGCGGAACACCAGGGTGCCGTGGTCCACCTTGTAGTTGATCGGGAAGATATCCGGATGGTCATCCACCCAGACCGCCATCCGGCCGACGCTGACGCTGCGCAGCAGCCGCCAGCATTCGTGGTTGTCCAGGTTTTCGACGGCGTGCGGTCCTGATGCGGCGTCCTTTTTGTCCACGGGGTGCCCTGTCTGCTGCGGGTCAGTGCTCATGGCGGCGAGCTTATGCCAGAGGGCCCGGGGCAATCTAGGGACCAACGTCCCGCCGGGCCGCAAGTGGGGTGCTTCGGCTCTGGCCCCCGGCGCCCGGGAGTGGGAGTATTCTGACAGCAAACCATCAGCGTGGATGGTGGATGTCAGCATCTTGCACAGTTTGCGGGGGCACCATGCAGTCTCTTGATCAGGGACCGGACTCAATAGCGTCCGGCAACGCCAAAGCCGAAGACGTACTCAGGGATCTCGTCACCCGGGGCGGGGAACTGATGCAATCCCGGGAACGAATGGCCGGACTGCTGGAAGCGGTGGTGGCCCTGGCCGAGGACCTGAGCCTCGACGCCGTACTGGAACGCCTCGTCCAATCCGCCTGCACCCTCCTGCACGCACGTTACGGCGCCCTGGGCGTGATGGGAGAGGACAACACCCTGAACCATTTCGTCACCGTCGGCATCGACGCCGCGGCTGCCGCCCGGATCGGCCGCCAGCCCACCGGCCACGGGGTCATGGGCCTGCTGGTCAGCGACCCCAAGCCTCTGCGACTGCACAAGCTCGGCGCCCACCCGGAGGCCACCGGCTTCCCGCCGAACCACCCGCCGATGAACACCTTCCTGGGCGTCCCCATCCGCGTCCGGGACAAGGTCTTCGGCAACCTCTACCTGACCGAGAAGGCCGGGGGAGAGGACTTCAGCGATGAGGACGAGGCCCTGGCCGTGGCGCTGGCCGCGGCGGCCGCCGTCGCGATCGAGAACGCCACCCTGTACGACGACGCCCGGCGCCGCGCGCGCTGGCTGGAGGCGTCGATGGATGTCACGGGCACGATGCTCGCCGGCGACGGAGACCACCTCGAATCCGACCTCGATCCCATTGCCGAGCGGGCCCGGCTCGAATCGCGGTCCCGGCTCGCTCTGATTGTCGCCCCAGCCGACTCAGCCGCTGGCCACGTGGTGGTCGGCGCGGCGGGGGAGCAGGCTGCCGACTTCAGCGGCGCCCCGCTCCTACTGAACCATCCCGAACTGCAGGATGTCCTCGCCGGTGGCGAACCGGTCCTCTTTCCCTCGGCCTCCAGCGTGCTGGAACTATGCGATGACCACAGCACCGGACCGTTGCTGGCGGTCGGCCTCAGCGCCCGCGGCTCCCACCACGGACTTCTGTTGCTTGCCCGGGAGCCCGAGGCCGCCCCGTACGACCGGACCGATCGGGAGATGGGGGCCGTGTTTGGCTCGCACGTGGCGCTGGCCATGGAACTGGCGCGCGTTCACCGGCTCCGGGAGGAACTGCTCGTCTTCACAGACCGGGACCGGATCGCCCGTGACCTGCACGACCTGGTCATCCAGCGGCTCTTCGCCGCGGGCCTCAGCGTCCAGAGCCTGGCACGTTTCACCAAGGACGACCTCGCCACCGAACGGATCCGGAACATTACCGGCGAGCTCGACGAAGCTATCCGCAGTCTCCGGGATACCATCTACTCGCTCCGGCACAGCCAGACCGATTCCGACCCGCTCAGCGGACGGATCCGCCGCGTGGCCAGGAGTTCGGCGAAATCGCTGCCGTTCACGCCGCGGCTGACGCTGACCGGCCCGATCGACACCGTCCCGGCGGAGAAGGCCGACAATGTGGTGGCCGTGGTCTCCGAGGGGCTGAGCAACGCCATCCGGCACTCGGGCGCGGACGCGATTTCCGTTTCGGTGGCCGTGGTGAAGGGCCGGGTCACGGTGGTGGTGACGGACAACGGGTCGGGTTTCACCAACGCGGCGGCCCGCAACGGCCTGGCCAATCTGGAGGACAGGGCACGGATGCTCGACGGCGAGTGCGTGATCGTCTCAGCCCCGGACGAGGGAACCAGCGTGGAGTGGTCCGTCCCGCTCTAGCCCGGGCGCAGGCCGGCGTCGTTTTCAGGCCTGCGTGCCCGGGGACCTGTGGCGACCGGCTCAGGCGCCGTTGGCGTGCTGCGCGGCCGGGCTGGCGATGAACACCGCGGCCTGGGTCCGCCGCTCGAAGCCGAGCTTGGCCAGCAGCGAGGAGACGTAGTTCTTCACCGTCTTTTCGGCGAGGAACATCTCGGCGGCGATCTGCCGGTTGGTGAGTCCCTCGCCCACGAGCTCCAGCACGCGGCGTTCCTGCGGCGTCAGCGCGGCGGTCCGCGGATCGACTTCCTCCGGTTCCACCAGGCTCTCCATGACGCCCTCCGCCACGCCCTTTTCGTAGAGCGACTCGCCGGCCGCGGCGCGCCGCAGCGCCCCGATCAGGTCGGTCCCGCCGATCTCTTTGAGGATGTAGCCGGACGCGCCGGCGAGGACCGCGCCACGCAGTGCCTGGTCGTCGTCGAAACTCGTGAGGATGATGCAGTTCAACGAGGGATCGATGGAGCGGACGTCGCGGCAGACCTCGATCCCGGTTCCATCCGGCAGCCGGGCGTCCAGGACACAGACGTCCGGATGCAGGGCCGGGATGCGTCGGGTGGCCTCCACTGCGGAGCCGGAACTTCCGACGACTTGGAATCCCTCGCCCTCGAGGAGTTCCTGCAATCCGCGGCGGACCAGCTCGTGGTCGTCGAGGATGAAGACCTTGATCACCGCCGCGGTGCCCTCTGGTGCGGTGAGACCGGCATCTGCCCAGGCAATCATGTGTTTCCCATCCGGCCGCCGTCCGAGGCTGCCCGGGAGCCTGACGGACCCCGGCGCCCGGCCGGCGCCCTGTTCACGCGTCCTGCCGGCAGCGGACTGCGGCAGACTGACGATCCAACCTTCATGCAACTGTGGCTCCCCCCGAAGCCACGGCGGCGGCGGTGCGCCCGAAACCGTGTCCCCGGGTGGGCTGTGCCGACGGGATCTCCGCCGGTAAACCGCTGCCACGGCCATTCTCATCCCCCGTGCTCACCTGCGTAAAGGGCCGTTCGTCCCCCGGCGCGGCGGAGCCGGGAAAGGTGACCTTTGGCCCTAGCCGGGGAACGCCGTCGCCGTAGTGTTTGAAGCCATGCCCCACCGGTGCAACGGGTTCGGGCACGGCACAAGGCAACACAGGCGGGCAAGCGAAGGGGAACACAGATGAGCGAGGCACAGGGCATCCGCAGCATCCTGGTAGGCGTCGACGGTTCGGACGCCTCGGTGGAGGCCCTCCGGCAGGCACGGGTCCTGGCCGAGCCGTTCCATGCCCGCGTCACCGCCCTGGCCTGCTGGGACTTCCCGCCGGTCTACGACGGGTATGTGGCCATGGGCATCAACGACTTCGACGTCCGGGCCGGAGAGATCCTGCAGGACGCGCTGAACACCGCCTTCGGCGACACGCTCCCGGAGAACGTCGAATCCCGGTTGGTGCAGGGCAACCCGCGGCGGGTCCTCATCGACGAGTCCCGCAACGCGGACCTGATGGTGCTGGGCCGGCGCGGCCACGGCGGCTTCGGCGGACTGTTGCTCGGCTCGGTCAGTTCTGCACTCGTGGCCCATGCACACTGCCCGGTCCTCGTGGTGCACACGCCGGAGAAGCGGCGCTAGGAAGAGTTGCCGGCGCCCCCGAAGGCTCTACTCGAAAGAGGCTCGCCGCGGGTCCGCCAGCCGGGTCTTCCAGACATCGGGCTGGGTCACCTTGAACCGGCGGCCGGTCAGCGCCTTGGGCGGCACCCGCACGTAGAAGCTCTTCTCTCCCGGCTGCCAGGGTTCCAGCAGCAGGGCGTCCACCGCGTCCTTCTCGGCCTGGTCCTCGACCAGTTCCGCCTCGCCGCGGGCCATGACGCTCCAGGCTGTTTCCTCGTGCGCGTCGTAGCCGTCGATTTCGAACGCCACCGGCTTCGCGGTGATTGCGCCCCAGAGCTTCGTGCCGCCGGCGGTGCGGAAGACGATCGAGCGGCGGTGCAGGACAAAGTTCACCGGGAAGACCTCCGGATGGCCGTCCACGATCAGCGCGACCCGGCCCACCACCTCGCTGTCGAGGAGGGCCCAGCACTGGTCCATGGACAGGTTGAAATCCGGCGGAGGCGTCGTCGTAGTCACAGGTCCACGGTACGGAGGCGCCCCCGCACGGATCAGGGCCATTAGGCCCGTGGCGTCACCAGGGGCTGGGCTTGTAGTCCTTCAGGAACACCCCGTACTGGTCCTCCCCGGCCTCGCCCATGACGATCGGGTCGTAGACCCGCGCGGCACCGTCCACGAGGTCCAGCGGGGCGTGGAAGCCTTCCTCCATCAGCCGGACCTTGGTGTAGTGCGGCCGCTCGTCGGTGATCCAGCCGGTGTCGACGGCGGTCATGAGGATCCCGTCGGTTTCCAGCATCTCCTTGGCGCTGGTGCGCGTCATCATGTTCAGCGCGGCCTTGGCCATGTTGGTGTGCGGGTGGCCGGGACCCTTGTAGGCACGGGAGAACTGGCCCTCCATGGCGCTGACGTTCACGATGTACTTGCGCCGGGCGTCCGAGCGCCGCATCGACGGCCGCAGCCGGCTGACCAGCAGGAAGGGTGCGGTGACGTTGCAGAGCTGGACCTCGAGCATCTCCAGCGGGTCCACCTCGTCCACCACCTGGGTCCAGCTGTTGATGGTGGCCAGGTCCGGGACCAGGCCACCGGCGTCGATTGCGGTGCCCGAGGCGATGCGCTCCAGCGATGCCGAGCCGGTCGAGAGCGCCAGCGAGGTGATGGCGTCCCCGGCCAGCACCGGGTGGTCCAGCACGGAGGAGGCCAGGGCCAGCGGGTGCTTGTCGTGGGCGTGACCGAAGGTGACCAGCTCGGGGCCACCGTTCGCGGCCTGCAGCTCGGCCGGCAGCGGCTCATCCTCGGCGTCGACCAGGGGCTTGTAGGCGTTGCCGGAGCGGCGCACGGTCTGGGCGGCGTTGTTGATGATGATGTCCAGCGGGCCGGCGGCGTCCAGGGAATCGGTCAGGGCCATCACCTGGGAGGGGTCGCGCAGGTCGATACCCACGATCCGCAGCCGGTGCAGCCAGTCGGCGCTGTCCTCCATGGCGGCGAACCGGCGGGCGGCGTCCTTGGGGAACCGGGTGGTGATGGTGGTGTGGGCGCCGTCACGGAGCAGCCGCAGGGCGATGTACATGCCGATCTTGGCCCGGCCGCCGGTCAACAGCGCCCGGCGTCCGGTCAGGTCCGTGCGGGCGTCGCGCTTGCTGTGGCTGAAGAGCGCGCACTCCGGGCAGAGCTGGTGGTAGAAGGCGTCCACCTGGGTGTAGTGCTGCTTGCAGATGTAGCAGGGCCGGGACCGGATCAGGTGGCCGGCAACCTCCCCGGTGGCGGAGGTGGCGAGCTTGTTGCCGCGGGTCTCGTCGTCGATCCGGTCCGGGGCGGCGGTGGCGGTCTGGGCGATCACGGCCCGGTCCGCCTCGGCGATCAGGTCCCGCTTGGTGGTCCGCCGGTGCCGTTTGACCGCCTTGAACATCTTGCCGGTAGCGCGGCGGACGGCGACATAGTCCGGGTGCTCGTCGTCGTAGGCGTGGATGGTGTTCAGCACCTTGAGACAGGCGGCGATCTCTTCGGGGCTGAGGTCGGCCACCGGCACGGCCTCCGCGGGGGTGTCGCTGGCCGGTTCGGAGGGCAGGTCGGGGGAGCTCATTGTGCCAATTTTACCGGCAGCGCAGGGCTCCTCCCGACGCCCCCGTCGGTTACGGGGCCTGGGTGTGCGGGGCGGCCGGGGTCTCGACGCCGACGGCGGCGGCGTGCACCTCGCCCACCTTCTCCATCGACTCCCGGCCGGCCGGCCAGTTCTCGGTGGCCGTCCGGACAGCATCCGGCACCTGGTACAGGTTCGCTGCGGAGAGGGCGCGCTCGGCCTCACCCGGCTCCGGGACCTCCTGGCCCTTGGCGAGGACCGTGATGCCGGAGTCGGTGACCTTGAAGCCGCGGGCGCGGTCCAGGTCCGGGTCCAGGCCGATCGCCGCGCCGGCGGGGATCCGGACGTTCTTGTCCACGATCGCGCGCTTCACGACGGCGCCCGGGCCGACCTGCACCTTGTCCATCAGGACCGAGTCCAGGACCCGGCTGGCGGTGCTGACGTAGACGTCGTTGGAGAGCACGGAGCCCTCCACGATGCCGCCGGAGATGACGACGCCGCTGGCGACGATGGAATCCAGGGCAGTGCCGACGGTCTTGCCCTCGCCGCGGACGAACTTCGCCGGCGGGGAGATGCTCTGCCGGGTGTAGATCGGCCACTCGGAGTTGTAGAGGTTGAACACCGGGACGGGGGAGATCAGGTCCATGTGCGCGTCGTAGAACGAGTCGATGGTGCCGACGTCGCGCCAGTAGGTGCGGTCCCGTTCGGTGGAGCCGGGGATGTCGTTGGTGGTGAAGTCGTAGACGCCGGCCTCGCCCTTGTCCACGAAGTAGGGAATGATGTCCCCGCCCATGTCGTGCTTGGTGTCGAGCCGTTCGGCGTCCACGTGCAGGGCCTCCACGAGGGCATCGGCGTCGAAGACGTAGTTGCCCATCGAGGCGAGGAACTGGCTGGGGTCGGCGGCGAGGCCCGGGGTGGAGGAGGGCTTCTCGACGAACGCGGCGATCTTCTGGTGGTCGTTCTGGTCCACCTCGATCACGCCGAACTGGTCCGCCATGTGCAGCGGCTGGCGGACCGCCGCCACGGTGGCCTTGGCGCCGCTGGCGACGTGCTGTGCCACCATCTGGGCGAAGTCCATGCGGTAGACGTGGTCGGCGCCGACCACGACGACGATGTCCGGGTTGGCGTCGTGGATCAGGTTCAGGGACTGGTAGATGGCGTTCGCGCTGCCCAGGAACCAGCTCTTGCCCACGCGCTGCTGGGCGGGGACGGAGGCGATGTAATTGCCGAGCTGGGTGGACATCCGCCAGGTTTCGGAAATATGACGGTCCAGGCTGTGGGATTTGTATTGAGTGAGCACCACAATCTGCAAATAACGGGAATTCACGAGGTTCGAAAGAGCGAAATCAATGAGCCGGTAACTGCCGGCGAAGGGGACGGCCGGCTTGGCCCTGTCCGCCGTCAACGGCATCAGCCGATTCCCCTCGCCACCTGCGAGGACAATGGCCAAGACTTTTTTCTGCTGCGGCATGGTGATCGCTCCTGAACGCCTTCGTAACTCCCCAAAACAGTCCGGTGTGCCCGGACCTCTTCACACTAGAACAGATCAGCCCGAACGACTACCTTGGGGAATGTGCGAATAGACATAGTGACCAAGGAATTTCCGCCCGAAATCTACGGAGGCGCCGGCGTCCACGTGGCCGAACTGAGCCGCGTCCTGGCCAGCCACGTGGACCTGCAGGTGCGGGCCTTCGGCGCCCCCCGCGATCCCGACTACCACGGTGCCACCGTGACCTCCTACCCCGTCCCGGAGGACCTGGCCGGCGCCAACGCCGCCGTCCAGACCCTCGGCGTCGACCTCCGGATCGTCCCCGACGTCGCCGGGGCCGACCTTGTGCACTCGCACACCTGGTACGCGAACATGGCCGGCCACATCGCGGCCCTGCTGCACGGCATCCCGCACGTGCTCAGCGCCCACAGCCTGGAACCGCTGCGGCCGTGGAAGGCCGAGCAGCTCGGCGGCGGCTACGCCGTGTCCTCCTGGGTGGAGAAGACCGCCTACGAGTCCGCCGCCGCGATCATCGCCGTCTCCGAGGGCATGCGGCAGGACATCCTGCGCAGCTACCCGGACGTGGACCCCGCCAAGGTGCGGGTGGTGCACAACGGCATTGACGTCAGCCTGTGGAACCGGGACGAGAACGACGATGCCATTCGCGCCCTCGGCATCGACCCGGCCCGGCCCAGCGTGGTCTTCGTCGGCCGCAACACCCGGCAGAAGGGCGTCCCGTACCTGCTGCGGGCGGCCGCCGAACTCCCGGCCGACGTGCAACTGGTGCTCTGCCTCGGCGCCGCGGACACTCCGGAACTGGCCGCCGAGACCGCGCGCCTGATCGAGGACCTGCAGGCCCGGCGCAGCGGCGTGGTCCTGATCGAGCGGATGCTGCCGCGGCACGAGCTCATCCAGGTGCTCAGCCACGCCACCGCGTTCGCCTGCCCCTCGATCTACGAGCCGCTCGGCATCGTCAACCTCGAGGCGATGGCCTGCGGCGCTGCGGTGGTGGCCAGCGCCACCGGCGGCATCCCCGAGGTGGTGCAGCACGGCGAGACCGGACTGCTCGTGGTACTCGAACAGGTCACCGACGGCACCGGAACCCCGCTGGATCCCGAGAAGTTCGTGCGCGAATTCGCCGCCGCCCTCACCGAGGTCGTCTCCGATCCGGAGCGTGCCCGCGCCATGGGCCGGGCCGGCCGGCGCCGGGCCGAGGAGCACTTCTCCTGGGAGTCGATCACGGAGACCACGCTTGAGGTCTACCGCTCGGTCCTGCCGCAGTAACCTTGCCCGCAAGGCGGACCGGCCGGCAGTAGCCCGGCCGGTCAGCACGGCAGATTAACGACGGCGGCGCCGTCCCCATCCCTGGGGGCGGCGCCGCCGTCGTCGTATCGGACGCGGGGTGCGGACCTAGCGCTTGGCCTTACCCGCGGCCTTGGCAGCCTTCTGCTCCCGCGCCTCGCGGGCCAGGAGAGTCTTCTCATCCACCGGGGCCTGGCCGCTGGCGCGCTGATGCCGGAAGTACTCCCGCGCCTCATCCTGCCGGGTCTTCTCGGCGCCGGTGGCGATCGCGGCCCGGAGGTGCTCGGGGCCGAAGCCGAAGGCGTCCACCAGGTCCAGGGCGTGCGGGCGGATCTTCACCAGCAGGCGGTTGATGTATTCGCCCACGGTGCGGGCGCGCTGCATGGAGAGGCGGCCGTTCATCAGGTACCAGGAGAGGTGCTTCTCGATCAGGGAGAGACCGAACAGGTCACGCAGCCAGGTCAGCACGGTCTTGGTGCCGGGGTCGGTGACCCGGTGCAGGGCCTCGGTGAAGGCCTCCCACTGCAGCAGCTCGGCGTGCGCCAGGGCCGCCTCGATGAGTTCGTCCTGGTGGCTGTTGAAGAGGGCGGCGGCCTTCTCCTGCGGGAGCTTGTTCGCCCCGCGCAGCGCGGATCCGACCTCGGCCACCATGGCCTGGACGCGCTCGGTGAGCAGCGCGCGCTGGTTGGCCTCGTCCTTGATGGCGCTGGCGGCCTTCTGGACCGAGCCGGTGTCCACCACGAACTGTGCCACGCCGCGCAGGCCGGTGCGGTGGATCGCCGCGCCGCCGGCCTGGCCGACGACGTAGCGGGCCAGCACGCCGAAGTCGGCGCCGCGGAACTCCTTGGCGTAATCGGCCAGCAGGCGCTTGGCCACGAGCTGCAGCAGGACGGTGTTGTCGCCCTCGAAGGTGGCATACACGTCGAGGTCCGCATGCAGCGAGGCGAAGCGGTTCTCGATCAGGAAGCCGGCGCCGCCGCAGGCCTCGCGGCACTCCTGGATGGTGTCCAGGGCGTGCCAGGTGCTCAGCGGCTTGAGGGCCGCGGCCAGGGTTTCCAGGTCCTGGCGGTCCTCGTCCGTGTCGGCGCGGCCGGAGAAGACGTCGTCGAACTTCTCCAGCAGCTGCTCGCTGGCGAAGCCGGCCGCGTAGGTGGTGGCCAGGCGGGTGAACAGGCGGCGCTGGTGCCGCTGATAGTCCAGCAGCACCTCTTCGTCGGTGTGCGAGGAGGCGTTGAACTGGCGGCGTTCGGTGGCGTACTGGATGGCGGTCTTGAGTGCCAGCTTGGAGGCGGTCACGGCGGCGCCGTCGAGGGACACACGGCCCTGAACCAGGGTGCCCAGCATGGTGAAGAAGCGCCGGCCCGGGCTGCCGATTGGCGAAGTGTAGGTACCGTCGGCGTCGACGTTGCCGTAGCGGTTGAGCAGGTTGGTGCGGGGGACCCGGACCTGGGTGAAGTGCAGCCGGCCGTTGTCGATGCCGTTGAGGCCGCCCTTGACGCCGTCGTCCTCGCCGCCGATGCCGGGCAGAAACTCCTTGGTCTCCGGGTCGCGCAGCTCCACGTAGAAGGCGTGCACGCCGTGGTTGACGCCCCGCGTCACCAGCTGGGCGAATACGACGGCGGCCAGGCCGTCGTTGGCGGCGTTGCCGATGTAGTCCTTCCAGGCGGCGCGGAACGGCGTGTGCAGCACGAATTCCCCGGCGTCCGGGTCATACGTGGCGGTGGTGGCGATGCTTGCGACGTCGGAGCCGTGGCCGGTCTCGGTCATGGCGAAGCAGCCGGGGATCTCCAGGCTCATGATGCCCGGGAGCCACTTCTTGTGGTGTTCCTCTGTGCCCAGGTGGTTGACGGCGGAGCCGAACAGGCCCCACTGGACGCCGGCCTTGATCTGCAGCGACGGGTCGGCCACCACGAGTTCCTGGAAGCCGGCAATGTTGGCGCCGTGTTCGTCCGCGCCGCCGAGTTCCTTCGGGAAGGCCCGGTGCACGGCGCCGTTGTCCACCAGGATGCCGAGCTGGCCGAACACGCGCTTGCGGTGATCGGTGTGGGTCAGGCCCTCGATCTTGTGCAGTTCCTCGCGGCCGGCCAGTTCGCGGGCCTGGCGGCGGACGTCCGCCCATTTGCCCAGCAGCTGCTCACCGAGCGCGGCGACGTCGACGGCGGGGGCCGCGTCCCGGGTGGCACCCGCTGCGGGGCTGCCGGTGCCCTGCGGGCGGGCGGCGGCGGGGCGGGAGGAGCTGGTGGTGTCCGGGGTGCGGTCGGCTAGTTCAGTCATGTCGATTCCTTCGTTGGCACTGACATCGTTCAGGTGTTGCGGTTTCCGGCGCGGGGCCGGGTGGATCGTGGTGCTGGTGGGCGGGTGCAGGGGCAAGGGTTCAGGGGGAGGGCAGGTCGGAGAGTTCGGGGGCGATGCCGAAGCAGAGCCAGTCGGTGATCTGCCGCGCCATCGCCTCCTGCCCGGGTTTGGCGGGGGAGTCGGGGCTGGCCAGCCACTGTTCGCCGGCGTTGCGGACCAGGCCGATCGCGGCGTTGGGCCAATAGCCGATCACGGCCTCCTTGCCCGGGGCCGCGCGCAGCTGCTGGCGCATGGGGGCGGCGATCATCTCGCTGATGGCGTCGAAGAAGTGCCCGAGGGCGCCGGCGGCGGCAGGCCCGTTCTGGCTTTCGGGCTCGCCTGGCGCGGACCGGGTCACGAACGTGTAGACGTTGGGGCTGGTCTCGGCCATCTGCAGGTAGGCCGACACCATCGCGAAGAGGCCCTCCCGCGGAGTCTGTGCGGCCTGTGCGGCCTCACCGATCCGGCGCTGCATCTGGTTCAGGACAACCTCGCCAACGGCCTGCTGCAGGCCGGCCTTGTCCCCGAAATAGCGGTAAAAGACCGACTTGGAGGTCCCGGCGGCGGCGGCGATGTCCTCCATCGAAGCCTCGCTGCCCAGGGCATGGACCGCACGGCGGGCCGACTTGATGAGTTCGCGGCGGCGTTCCTCGCGGTGTGACTGCCAGCGGGAGGCGCGCCCGTCGACGGCGGCGCCGGGCGTGCCGGAGGACGCGCCGTGCGCGGCGGGGTCTGCTTCCAGGATGTTCACGATACCCAGCGTATCAGGTACGCTGGGTATCAGTAACCGTTCAGATCCCTAGGAGACAGCCCATGCCTGAAAACGGAACGCCCGCACCCGGCCCGCAGGACTCTGTAGCTCGCCCGGCGGCACCGGTGCAGCAGCTGCGCAAGGCCGTCGTCGTCGGCGGCAACCGCATCCCGTTCGCCCGCACCGGCGGCGCCTACGCCAAGTCCTCCAACCAGGACATGCTGACCGCCGCACTGGACGGTCTGATCGCCCGCTTCGGCCTGCAGGATGAACGGATCGGCGAGGTGGCCGCCGGCGCCGTGCTGAAGCACTCGCGCGACTTCAACCTCACCCGCGAGGCCGTCCTGGGTTCGGCCCTCTCCGCCGAGACCCCCGCTTACGACCTGCAGCAGGCCTGCGCCACCGGTCTGGAGACCGTGCTGGGCCTGGCCAACAAGATCAAGCTCGGCCAGATTGACTCCGCCATCGCCGGCGGCGTTGACTCCGCTTCGGACGCCCCGATCGCCGTCAGCGAGGGCCTGCGCGAAATCCTTCTGGACCTCAACCGCGCCAAGACCCTGCCGCAGCGGCTCCAGATCCTCAGCCGCATCCGCCCCAAGGACCTGGCCCCCGACGCGCCCAACACCGGCGAGCCGCGCACCGGCCTGTCCATGGGTGAGCACCAGGCCCTGACCACCGCGCAGTGGAAGATCACCCGCGAGGCACAGGACGAGCTGGCGTACAACAGCCACCGCAACCTGGCCGCCGCCTACGACGACGGGTTCTTCGACGAACTCATCACCCCGTACCGCGGCCTGAGCAAGGACTCCAACCTGCGCCCGGACACCACCCTAGAAAAGCTCGCCACGCTCAAGCCAGTCTTTGGGAAGAACCTCGGCGCCGAGGCCACCATGACCGCCGGCAACTCCACCCCGCTGACCGACGGTGCCGCCACGGTGCTGCTGGCTTCCGAGGAATGGGCCGACGCCCACGACCTGCCCAAGCTCGCCACCGTCCTGGACGGCGAGGCGGCCGCGGTCGACTTCGTCCACGGCAAGGACGGCCTGCTGATGGCCCCCGTCTTCGCCGTGCCGCGCCTGCTGGCCCGCCACGGACTGACCTTTGACGACATCGACTTCTTCGAAATCCACGAGGCCTTCGCCGGCACCGTGCTTAGCACCCTCGCGGCCTGGGAGGACGAGGAGTTCTGCCGGACCCGGCTGGGGCTCGACGGCGCGCTGGGTGCCGTGGACCGGGCCAAGCTCAACGTCAACGGTTCCTCCCTGGCCGCCGGCCACCCGTTCGCCGCCACCGGCGGACGGATCGTCGCCTCGCTGGCAACCATGCTGCACCGCAAGGGCACCGTGGACGGCCGCCCCGCCCGCGGCCTGATCTCCGTCTGCGCCGCCGGCGGCCAGGGCGTCGTCGCCATTCTGGAAGCACACTAGGGGGAACCGGATGACTGACAAATACACCCAGTTCGTGAGCCGCGGCCTCGGCCGGGACATCGCGAAGAAGCTCGGCCTGCCGCAGCCGGTGGAACTCCGCCGCTACCGGCCCGGCCAGCCGCTGATCGAAGGACCCATCCTGGTCCAGGGCGCCGGTGCCGGCGCGGACGAGCTCGCCGCGGCGCTGCTGGCGTGGGATCTCGACGTCCGCCGCCACGCCGTGCCCCGGGAGAAGCTCGGCGCCATCATCCTGGTCCTCGACGAGGCCGCCCGGCCCGAGGACCTTGAGAGGCCCGTCCTGACCGCCGCCGCCTCGCTGCGCGACCTCGCCTCCGGCGGCCGCGTCGTCACGATCTCCCGTTCCGCCGCCGAGGCGACGGATCCGGCCGCCGCGGCGGCCCGGCAGGGAGTCGACGGCCTGCTCCGGTCCCTCGCCAAGGAACTGCGCGCCGGGGCCACCGGCAACGGCATCGTCCTGGCCGACGGCGCCCGGACCACCAGTCCCGGAACGCTCGGCGCCCTCCGGTTCTTCCTCTCCGGCCGTTCCGCCTTCGTCGACGGCCAGTTCCTCACCGTCACCTCCGACGCCGGCGAACTGCCCGCGGACCCGGAGAAGCCGCTGACCGGCAAGGTCGCGGCAGTTACCGGCGCCGCGAGGGGGATCGGCGCCGCGATCGCCCGCACCCTGCACCGCGACGGGGCCACCGTGATCGTCATCGACATTCCCGCCGCCGGGGACCACCTCGCGGCCGTCGCCAACGAGGTCCACGGAACTGCACTGCAGCTGGACATCACCCGCGAAGATGCCGGCCAGCGGATCATCGACCACGCCGTGCAGCGCCACGGCCGCCTCGACATCGTTGTCCACAACGCCGGCATCACCCGCGACAAGCTGCTGGCCAACATGGACCAGTCCCGCTGGAGCTCGGTGATCGGGGTCAACATCGCCGCGCAGCTGCGCATCAACGAGGCCCTGCTCGCCTCCGAGCACTTCCGGACCTCGCCGCGGATCGTTTCCGTGGCTTCCACCAGCGGCATCGCCGGAAACCGCGGCCAGACCAACTACGCCGCCTCCAAGGGCGGCGTGATGGGCATGGTCCGGGCCACCGCACCGCTGCTCGCGGAGCACGGCGGGTCGATCAACGCCGTCGCCCCCGGCTTCATCGAAACCGAGATGACGGCCAAGATCCCCTTCGCCACCCGCGAGGTGGCGCGCCGACTGAACTCCCTGCAGCAGGGCGGCCGGCCCGGCGACGTGGCCGAGGCCATCGCGTTCCTGGCCAGCGACGCCGCCGGCGGCATCTCCGGAGAGGTGTTGCGGGTCTGCGGCCAGAACCTGGTGGGAGCATGAGTCCGGCGCCTGTGCTGCTGGCGGAGATGCCGTCGCTGTCCAAGTTGTACGTCAACGCTGCCGCGTCTGCGGCGCGTAGACGGCTGCTCGGGGCCCACGGCGGCACCGCGCTGCCGGCCGAGAGCCACGAGGTCCGCGGAGTCCGAGCCGGCGTCGACAACCTGACCGCCTACCAGCACCTGATCGGTGAAACGGCCAGCGACATCCTGCCGGCCGGTTTCATCCACGCCCTGGCGTTCCCGCTGGCGATGTCCGTGATGAACCGGGACGATTTCCCGCTGCCGCTTTTGGGCATGATCCACCTCGAGAACACGGTGGAGCAGTCTGCGCCGGTGCTGTTCACCGAGCCGCTGGACATCCGGGCCTGGGCGGAGAACCTGCGCGGCCACCGCGCCGGCACCCAGCTGGACCTGGTGGCCGAGGTCCGCGGGGCGGCCGAGGACGGCAACGCCGCTGACACTGTCCGGTGGCGGGGCGTGTCTACCTACCTCGCCAAGGGTGTTTTCCTGCCCGGCATCGACAAGCCCTCCACGGCCCAGGCGCCGGCCGCGTTCACCGCGCCGGACCCGACGGCGCTGTGGCAGCTGGGCGTGGACACCGGGAGGGCCTACGCCGCGGTTTCGGGTGACTTTAACCCGATCCACCTGAGCGTGCTCAGCGCCAAGGCTCTGGGCATGCGCCGTTCGATTGCGCATGGGATGTACCTGGCGTCCCGCGCGCTGGCCGACGTCGGTGCCGCCAAGGGCGACGCGTTCCGCTGGGACGTCCGCTTCGAGGCGCCGGTGTTCCTGCCGGCCCGCGTGGCGCTGGACATCAGCACTACGCAGGCCGAGGAGGGCACCTGGCTCGGCTCGGAGTACGTGGCGTGGAGCCCGCGCTCGGGCCGGAAGCACTTCAGCGGTTCCGTCACGCCCCTGTCG